>JBPYES010000113.1:0-10753 GCA_051984825.1 Jatrophihabitantaceae bacterium | reverse complement strand
CCGCGTTCCTGGACCTGTTCCTCGGCCGGATCGCCACCCTAGGGTGAGGTCCGTGACTTTGCGCATCGCGATGATCGGCTACGCATTCATGGGACGCGCGCATTCGCAAGCCTGGCGCAACGCCCACCGCTTCTTCGACCTGCCGGAGACACCCGAGATGCGGGTGCTGTGCGGGCGGGACGCAGCGGCCACCGAGGCAGCTGCGGAGCGGCTCGGCTGGGCGGAGTGGGTGACCGACTGGCGCGATGTCGTCGAGCGCGACGACATCGATGTCGTCGACATCTGCACGCCCGGCTCGAGTCATGCCCCGATCGCGCTGGCCGCCCTCGCCGCCGGGAAGCACGTGTTGTGTGAGAAGCCGCTGGCCAACACCCTGGACGAGGCGCGCAGCATGACCGAGGCCGCCGAGCGGGCGACGCAACGCGGCGTGCTGTCCATGGTGGGCTTCAACTACCGGCGTACCCCGGCACTCGCGTTCGCCCGGCAGCTCGTCGAGCAGGGCGAGGTCGGCACGCTCCGCCACATCCGCGCGCAGTATCTGCAGGATTGGATCGTCGACCCGCAGTTCCCGATGGTGTGGCGGTTGCGCCGCGAGGAGGCGGGCTCAGGCGCGCTCGGCGACATCGCCGCGCACATCGTCGATCTCGCGCATTACCTCACCGGGCAGCAGCTGACCGGTGTGAGCGGCACGCTTCAGACGTTCATCGAGCGGCGTCCGGTGACTGCCGGCGACTCGGAACTCGGCGATGTGACGGTGGACGACGCGGCCGCGTTCTTCGGGCGCACCGACGCAGGCGCCCTCGCGGTCTTCGAGGCAACCCGCTTCGCGACCGGGCGGCGCAACACGATGCGCATCGAGCTGAACGGTTCGGCCGGAAGCGTGGCGTTCGACTTCATGCGGATGAACGAGCTCGAGGTATTCGACAACACCGTGCCGGCTGCCGAGGCAGGATTCCGGCGCATTTTCGTCACCGAGCCGGATCATCCATACACCGGCGCATGGTGGCCGCCGGGACACGGGCTGGGCTACGAGCACACATTCGTGAACGAGATCGCCGACTTCGTCCGCGACGTCGCGGCGGGGCGCCCGCCGACCCCGTCGTTCGAAGACGGCCTCTACGTCCAGCGGGTGCTCGACGCGGTGGACCGTTCGGGTGAGCACCGCTCGGAGTGGACGCCGCTCAGCTGACGTGACAGCGCAAATCCCGCGGCCTTCCGCCGAGCCGGTCGACCTCGTCGCGGTCGACCGTACCCACAGGGCCGTGCTCGAGAATCTCGGCCAGCTCTACCGGTATGACCTGTCCGAGCCGTACCGCCTCCTGCCCAACGCGGACGGGACGTTCAACAACCGCCGGCTCGACCGCTTCCTCGCCACCGTCGACCCGGGGCATCGGGCGTGGCTGATCATGGTTGCCGGAGCTCTCGGCGGGTTCGTCATGACCAAGCCGACCGAAGACGGCGGCATGACGATGGACGACTTCTTCGTCGTGCGGGCGCTGCGGCGTTCCGGTGTCGGCAGAAACGCTGCGCGGCAGGTCATCGCGATGTTCCCGGGACCGTGGTCGATCGGCTTCCAGTCCTACAACCCCGGTGCGCAGCGCTTCTGGACGCAGGTCGCGGAAAGCTTCGTCGGCGACGCGTGGGAGATGCACGACGATCCCCCCGTAGCGGGGCGACCGCCGGACTCATGGATCACCTTCCGCACGTGAGCGCTGCGAGGTTGCACAGGTCCGCCGCCATCGCGGCGCGTCATGCTGGAACGACACCCCAAGGCTGAGGAGTAGCAATCATGGCTACGGTCCTGGTCACCGGCGCAACCGACGGTCTGGGCCGGGCACTCGCCGAGCGCCTTGCCCGGGAGCGGCACACCGTCTTTGCGCACGCGCGCAACGAACAACGCGGCCACGAGGCGCTCGGGGATCTCCTCGACGGCAGCCGCGGTGACGTGCGCCTGGTCACCGGTGACTTTGCATCGGTCGCCGAAGTCCGCGCCCTGGCTGACCAGGTGCCCGATCGGCTGCACGTCCTCGTCAACAACGCCGGAATCGGGGGCGCCAACCCGACACGCGAGCGTGCGGAGAGCGCTGACGGCTACGAACTGCGCTTCGCCGTCAACTATCTGGCCGGTTTCCTGCTGACCGCATTGCTCCGCGAGCGGCTCATCGCCTCGGCGCCTGCGCGGATCGTGAACGTGGCCTCGGCGGGCCAGATGGCGATCCAGTTCGACGACGTCATGCTCGAGCGGGGCTACAGCGGGGTGCGCGCCTACTGCCAGAGCAAGCTCGCGCAGATCATGCACGCCTTCGATCTCGCGGAGGAACTGCGCAACGACGGCGTCACGGCCAATGCGCTGCACCCCGCCACGTACATGCCCACGAAGATGGTCCACGCGGCGGGGACGACGCCGGCGTCACCCCTCGCGGACGGTGTCGCGGCGACGTGGCGACTGGCCGCAGACCCTGCCCTGCGCGGCACCACGGGACGCTACTTCTCCGGCACGCTCGAGGCGCGCGCCGACCCGCAGGCCTACGATCCGGCGGCGCGCCGCAGTCTGCGGGAGCTCTCCGAGCGGCTCGTCGGGGAGTCAGAGCAGTAGCCAGCCCCCGTCGACATTGAGGTTCACGCCGTTGACCGCGCGATTGTCCAGCAGGAACTCGACGGCGCCGGCTACGTCGGCCATCGACGCCAGGCGCCCGATCGGCGTCCGCGATCGGTAACCCTCCAGCACTGCTGCCGGTTTGGCGCTCCAGAACGGGCTGTCGCCGACGATGCCCGGATGTACGGCGTTGACGCGAATCGGGGCCAACTCGACGGCGAGCGTGTGCACCATGCCCATCACGCCGCCGTTGACCGTGGACACGGTGGTCGAACCCGGATACGGCCGGTCCTTGGCCAGCCCGCCGAACAGCACGATTGACGCGTCGGGCGTCATCCGCGGAAGCAGCGCGCGGACCACCTCGGTGTCGCCCACCAGCTTCAGGGTCACCAGGTTGAGCGCGCCGACGATGTCGTACTCGGCGCACGTGTTCTGGTCGCGCTCGATCGCGGCGATCACGACGTGGTCGACAGTGTCGATACCGGCGAGGCGGTCAGCCACCTCCATGGGGCGCGACAGGTCCACCGCCAGCCCGCTGGCGCCCACCTCGTCGGCGATGAGCTTCGTGCGCGCGGCATCACGTCCGGTCAGGAACACCCGCTCGCCCCGCTGTACAGCCCGGCTGGCGATCTCGCGGCCGATGCCGGATGTGCCGCCTACGACGAGCAAGGTCGTACGGTCAGGCATCGAGCACCGTCCTCAGATACTCCCAGTCGCGCGTGAACCGGTACGAGTGCCGCGACGGAGGTTGCGGCGCCTGAGTCTCAAGCCAGCGCACCGGGACGTCGCCGGCATTGGCGAACCCGTGCACGCAGCCCGCGCCGGCCCAGGCGACGTCACCCGCCTCGAGGCGGTACTGCTCACCGTCGAACTGCGCGTCGACTGCGCCCTCGAGGATCAGGTACGTCTCCTCGAACGGGTGATCGTGCGTGCCGGCCCGCCCGCCCGGCTCGTACTGCACCATGAACATGGTGGTCAGCGTGGCGCCGAGATCCGCGTCGACCATCATTTTCACGGAGATGCCGCTGTAGACGAGAAGCGCGGTGCGCATGCTCGCCGAGACAGCGAGCAGGTCCTGACTCTGCTTGCCAGGATCCATGTGCGACGGCGTGATGTTGCCGAACCGGCGGGTCCGCGGATCGCGCACATCGACAGGCACCGGATCACGCGCAGGCAGCGGCGCGACGAGGAATGTGTCGCCGCCGTAGCGGGATCGTGGCTGCGGTCCCTGCATCTCTGCCCACCGCACCGGCTCGTCCGACAAGTTGCGCCACGCGTGCGGCACGCCGACCGGGGCGAGCCCGTAGTCGCCGGGCCCCACCACGGCGGCGACGTCCGGGGTATCGAGGACGCCCGTCCCGGAAAGGACGTAGAAGCTCGTCTCGAACGAGTGCACGTGCGCCGGGATGGTGCCGCCCGGGTCGAGGTCACCGATGAAGAAGCCGGTGTGCACGGCACCATCGGCTTCGCCGACGATCTGCCAGCGCTGGTAACCGGTCGCGGCTGCCGCCCAGCCGGACGGTGGCGTGTACTCGGCGTCGGCTCCGCGTCGGACCAGATGGCTCATGCTGAGACCAGGTAGTCGCGCGACGCCTCCACCTGGCGGCGGGCCGCGGCGGCGTCCGCGAGCAGGCGGCCGTCGCGCTTGCGGACCACGCCGTCGATGATCACCATCTCGACGTTCGACACGTCGGCGCACAGTGTGACTGCCGCGACCGGGTCGATCACCGGCGCGACGTTCAGCGCGGTCGCGTCGATCACGACCACGTCGGCCTTCTTGCCCGGTGTCAGCGACCCGGTGCGGTCGCCGAGGCCGGCGACGCGGGCCCCGTTGATCGTGGCAATCTCGAGCATGTCGCGGGCGGTGAGCATCGTCTCGGGCACCGGGGTATCGGCCTCCCACGCGGCCGCGTTTACACGCGCGCGTTCGGTGGCAAAGGCAGCCCGGATCTGGGTGAACATGTCACCCGGCGCGGTCGTCACGACGTCGATCGACAGGCTCGGCGCCAGCCCGTATTCGATCGCCTTCATCACCGGCGGCCAGCCGTGGCCCATCTGCGCTTCGATCTGCGGCGCGACCGAGATCGTGCCGCCGCTCTCGGCCACGAGTTGCCATTCCTCGTCGCTGAAGTAGCAGCAGTGAACGTAGGTCGTGTCCGAACCGAGCAGATCCATCTTGTGCAGCTGGCTGACCATGCCGAAGCGCCCGGCAAGCCGGCCCATGCCGACGTGCACGGTGATCGGAAGGCCCAGCTCACGCGCGGTGCGCCATTCGGTGCGGACGACGTCGTCCTGGCAGAACCCGGGACCACGCGTGGCCAGCCCCATCGTGAGCAGCCCGTCGTCGGAGGAGAAGTACGTCTCACGGACGCGGCGGACGTCGTCGGCGGGAATGGCGATCGCGCTGTTGTTCCAGTAGTCGTTGAGCGAGGTGTTCGCACTGCCGTAGGCGTACTGGGCGCGAATGCCCACCTCACGCAGGGCAGCGATCGCCGCATCGGGATGCTCAGGGGTGTTGTTGATGTGCGACCAGTCGACGAGTGTGGTGATGCCGGCGTTGACGCACTCCAAGGCTCCGGCCAGGTCACCCGCGTACACGTCCTCGGGCCGGTATCGCGGGGCGAACGTGTCGAGAATCTCGACGAAATAGTCGTCCAGGGTGGCATTCGGCGCGCATCCTCGAATGGCCGCCTCCCAGGTGTGCCGGTGCGTGTCGACAAACCCCGGCATGATGATCTTGCCGGTGGCGTCGATCACTTCCGCGTCGGCAGCATCGATACCCGGGCGCACGGCGGCGATCCGGTCGTCCTCGATGAGCACGTCCGCGCCGGTCAGCTCCCCGATGTCCGGGTCCACAGTGATCACGTAGCCGTTGCGCAGCAGCATCCGGTTCGTCATAACGACCCCTTGTCAGTAGTTGAGCACCTGCTTCGCCGCCACCGTGAGCTTGTCGACGGTGGGAATGACCAGCTCTTCCAGGGCGTCGGCGAACGGCAACGGCACGCACTCCGACGCCACGCGCTTGACGGGCGCGTCGAGCAGCTCGTAGCCCTCGTCGGCGACGATCGATACGAGCGTGCCGCCCCAACCACCCTGGTACGGGTTCTCCTCGACGACGATCAGCCTGCTGGTGCGCTCGAGCGAGTCGAGCACGGTGCGCGCGTCGAGCGGCACCAAACAGCGCAGGTCGATCACCTCGGCGGAGACCCCGTCGGCCGCGAGGCGTTCGGCTGTCGCGAGCGCGAGCGGCACCGTGAACGCCAGCGCAACGATCGTGACGTCGTCGCCGGGTCGCACGACTGCGGCGCGGCCCAGTTCGACGACATGACCGTCCGGCGGCGGTTCGCCCTTGGTCGCGAACAGCGCCTTGTGCTCGAAGACCACCACCGGATCGTCGCTGCGAATCGCCGCCGCCATCAGCCCGATCACGTCGGCCGGCGTGGACGGTGCGGCCAGCTTCAGTCCCGGGATGGTCAGTGCCCAGTTCTCCACTGCCTGCGAGTGCTGGGCGCCGAAGCCGAGCCCACCGCCGTTCGCGGTCCGCACGACGAGCGGGACGGTGACCTGGCCGCCCGTCATATAACGCACCTTGGGAATCTCGTTGGCAAGATAGTCCCAGCAGCAGGCAAGGAAGTCAGAGAACATGATCTCGGCGACCGGGCGCATGCCCGTCATCGCCGCACCCATCGCCGCGCCGACGATCGCCTGCTCGGAGATCGGGGTGTCCCAGATCCGTTCCGGGCCGAACTCGTCATACAGCCCCACTGTGGTTTTGAAGACACCACCGGCGGCACCGATGTCCTCGCCCAGGCAGACCACTGACGCGTCGCGGCGCATCTCCCGGGCGATGCCCTCGGCGACCGCCTCCCGGTAGGTGATCACGTCCGCCATGCCGCACCCCCGTCGGCCCACACATCGGTGAACGCCTCGGCCGGGTCGGCGTCCGGCGCGTTCTTCGCGGCATCGACGGCAGCGGCAACCTCGGCGGTCGCCTCCTCGTCCACGCGCGCGATCGCGGCGGGCTCGACGCCCAGGGATTCCAGCCGGGCTCGGGCCACGTCGAGCGGGTCGTGCTTGAGCCACCGCTCGACCTCCTCGGCCGGGCGGTACTTCGCCGGGTCGGCGCGACTGTGCCCGAAGTGCCGGTACGTCTGCGCCTCGACCACGCTCGGCCCCTGCCCGTCACGGGCGCGGATAACCGCACGTGTCGCGGCGTCCTGCACGGCGACGACGTCGTTGCCGTCGATGATCTCCGCCGGGATGCCGTACGCCTGGGCACGGTCGGCGGCCGGATTCTCCACCGCCGTGACGCTCGCGATCGGCGTGTACTCCATGTAGAGGTTGTTCTCGCACACGAACAACACCGGCAGCGTCCACACCGCGGCGAGGTTGAGCGCCTCATGGAACGCGCCGATGTTCGTGGCCCCGTCGCCGAAGAATGCGACCGCGACCTGACCGCTGCGGCGCAGCCTCGCCGACCACGCCGCTCCGACGGCCATCGGCAGGTGCGAGCCGACGATCGCGTACGAGCCGAGCATCCCGCGATCGGCCTTGGTCAGGTGCATCGAGCCGCCCTTGGCCTTGCACAGCCCGGTGGCCTTGCTCATGAGCTCGGCCAAGCACTCCTCGGCGGTGGCGCCACGGGCCATCGCGTGGTGGTGGCCGCGATAGGTGGCGAACACATAGTCGTCGGGGCGCAGCGCCGCGCTCGTCCCGACCGCCACCGCCTCCTGCCCGGCGGCCAGGTGCGTGGTGCCCTTGACCAGCCCGGACATGAACAGGTCGTGCGCCGCCTTCTCGGTAAGGCGGATCACGGCCATCTGGCGGTAGAGGTCGAGCAGCTGATCAGGGCCCATTGGCGCTCCCGCCGAAGTCGGTGTTCAGGTGCGACTGCGACTCGCGCAAGGTGGGCAGCTCTCCCCCCACCGTCCAGTACTTGCGGCCGGCCACCAGCAACTCCTCCGCGGGGAACTTCGTGATCAGCTCGCAGCCGTCCGCAGTGACGACGACTTCCTCCTCGATGCGCGCTGCCGACCAGCCGTCGCCGGCCGGCCAATACGTCTCGAGCGCGAACACCATGCCTTCTTCGAGCACCTCCGGATGATCGAGCGACACCAGCCGGGAGAAGATCGGCTTCTCCCAGATGGAGAGGCCTACGCCGTGCCCGTATTGGAGTGCGAACGCGGCCTCCTCGTCGGCGAAGCCGAACTCCTCGGCGCGCGGCCACAACGACACGATGTCGGCCGTGGTAGTGCCGGGTTTGACCATTGCGATCGCCCGGTCCATGTACTCGCGGCAGCGCGTGTAGGCGTCGCGCTGCGCAGGCGATGCGCTGCCCACGGCGAAGGTGCGGTAGTAACAGGTCCGGTAGCCGAGGTGGCTGTGCAGGATGTCGAAGAACGCCGGATCACCCGGGCGCAGCAGCCGGTCGCTGTAGACATGCGGATGCGGCGAGCAACGCTCACCAGAGATTGCGTTGACGCCTTCGACGTATTCGCTGCCCAGGTCATAGAGCACCTTGCTGACCAGGCCGACACACTCGTTCTCGCGCACCCCCGGACGCAGGAATGCGTACAGCTCGTCGTATGCGGCGTCGACCATTGCGCAGGCGTGGGCCAGCAGCGCGATCTCGTCAGGTGTCTTGATGCGACGCGCCTCCATGAACAGCTGCTGACCGTCGACGACGTCGAGGCCCTCGGCCCGCAGCGCGGCGAGTACCGGCATCTCGATCACGTCGACGCCGAGCGGCGCACCGGTCAGGCCGCGGTCGGCGAGCTCGCGCGCGACGTTGCGGGCCAGCGTCTCGGCGACACCCGCGTCCGGGTGCATGGCACCGCGCAGCGTCGAGATTCCGGCCCGCGCACGTTTCGTCCCGTCGAGCCACGGGTTGAACAGCTGGTGGTGGCGCGCAGCTGAGCCGAAGTCCCAGACGATCGGCTCACCGCGGCGCGGGAGCAACGCGAATCGGATCAGCTTGTCCATCGCCCAGGTGCCGATGTGCGTGGACGTCATGTAGCGGATGTTCGAGAAGTCGAAGCTCAGCACCGCGCCGAGTTCGGAGCGCTCCAGCATCTTGGAGAGCCGCTCGAGCCGCTCTCGGCGCAGGCGGTCGAGGTCGATGCGCTGCTCCCAGTCGACGGCATTGGCGCCGTACGTCCGGATGGCCATGTGCGCGTCGCTTCCTTCCCTGGATCGAGCCGGTGCCGGAAACGGCGATGTTCAACAGGACTTACCGCAGCCTCGCGCCGCTGCCATCATTTGTCAATCGCCGGCGGACGGTGCCGTGAGCCCGTCGTCGACCGCGGCATCGTCGGGTGCGAGAGTCATGCCCGCGGCCCGTGCCTGCTCGACGATCAGCGCGGCAAAGTCTTCGCTGCGATGTCCCGCGCCGATCGCCGATGCGACGAGGGTCGCCGTGTGTGATGCGAGAGCGAGCGGCACCTCGAGCTCCCGGGCAGCGGCCAGGCCGATGTCGAAGTCCTTGCGCAGCAGCTCCGTGGTGAACGTCGGCGTGAAGTCGAGATGGACGAGCGCGGGCGTCTTGTATCGCGTGAATCGCGAGCCGAGCACCGAGTTGTTCAAGAACTCCAGGAACGCCGCCCGGCTCGTGCCCCCACGCTCGGCCAGCGACGTGACCTCGACCAGCGACTGGATCACGACGCCGAGAAACATGTTGTGGCACAGCTTGACCAGCCGCGCCGCTTCGCCTTCTCCGACGTACGTCACGCCGCGGCCCAGGATCCGGAGCAACGGCTCCGCTTGGCGAAATGCCTCCTCGGAGCCGGAGACTGCCAGCGTCAGCTCGCCGGCGCGCGCCACTTGGGGATTGCCGCTGACCGGCGCGGCGAGGAAGTCGGCGCGCCGATCAGCCGCTCGTTGGCGTACGGCCGCCGACGCCTCGCTCGACACGGTCGAGCAGTCCACCAGAACCCCCGGTACGGCGCCGGGCGCGGTGAGCACACCGCCGGATTCCACGGTCACCGCGAGCAGGTCCGGCGACGACGGCACCGACGTGAACACTGCATCGCGATCAGCCAGCTCCTCCGGACGATCGACCACCGTCGCGCCGAATTCGGCGAGGCGCTCAGCCTTGGCACGAGTGCGGTTGCACACCGCGACGTCGTGCCCGGCCGATAGCAGCCGCTTTGCCAACTCCGAGCCCATGCGCCCGGTGCCGATCCAGCCGAGGCGGGCTTTCTCCGTTGCCGCGTGGGGCACCTTCAACCTCCGTCAACGGTCGTACTCGACGACGAACCAGACACCGACTGCGGGCGCCGCCCCGTCGTTTCGGTAGCTGTGCGGGGTGGTGGAGTCGAACGAGATCGACTCGCCGGCCCGCAGTGTGCTCTGCTCGAAGCCGAGCGTCACGGTGAGCTCGCCGCTCAGCAAGTAGCCGTACTCCGACCCGGGGTGCCGCATCAGCCCGCCCCTGCTCGACGACGTCCCGCCCGGGGCGTACGTGATGAGCAGGAAATCCACCGCATGGTGCGGCAGCTTGCCGAGCAGTTCCCAGGTGACGCCCGAGTCCAGGTTGAGCACCGGGCGATGCTCGGGACGCACCAGCGGGCCGAGCCGATCACCCGCGAACGACCCGAGCGCCTCGAGCACAGTGGTCGGCGCGCCGTTCTGCTGCTGCACGGCGCGCGGCCGGGGCATCGCCGCCGGCTCGGCCTCGTCGGACACCGCGAAGAGGTCCTCGATCGATACGTCCAGCGCGTTCGTGATGGCGTACAAGGTGCTCACGGACGGCTGGCTCTTCGCCGTCTCGATCTGGGAGATCATGCTTGCCGACACACCGACGTCGCGGGCGAGGCCACGCAGGCTGATCCCACGCTTGAGCCGCTCTTCCCGAATCCGCGGACCCAGCCACGGCACATCCGACGCGGGCATCCCCACCTCGTTCGCACGGCAGTGTTCGCTGTGACTTTACATGCGATGCGCCGTGAAGCCAGACCTGCAGCGCCGTTCGATCTCTGCCATACCACTAGGGGGTAGGGGTATGGTGACAATCATGACTGGACTGACCGTCCTGGTGTGTGGTGCCACGGGTCGCTTCGCCGCGCTGAGCGACATATTGATCAGACGGGGCCACCGCGTGCTGGCAGGTACCCGCCGTCCAGATCTGCCGGTGGCACGACAGTTGCGGGATCGCGGGGC
>JBPYES010000112.1:0-23160 GCA_051984825.1 Jatrophihabitantaceae bacterium | reverse complement strand
GACGAGGTCGCGTCCTGGTCCGCACGGCGCACCACCTACCTCGACTGGTTCGGTCGAGGCGACGCCGTCATCCTCGTCGCCCGCGCCGCAGAACGGCTCGCCGGCTATCTGGTCACCCACTTCATCGCCGGGCCGGACGACACATTTCGTGTCGGGCGGGAGTACGCGGAGCTGTACTCGTTCTACGTGGAGCCCGCGTACCGTTCAGCTGGCCTCGGATCACGGTTGTTCGACCGCATGGAGGACGCGCTGCGCCGCCGCGGTGTCGATGCGCTCATGCTCGGCGTCACCGTCGAGAACACCGCTGCCCGCCGGTTCTACGAACGCCGCGGCATGCATCCGGTCGAGGTGTACTACTGGCGTTCACGTCTGCCGGACGGCGCCGCATGAAGAGAGGTGCAGCGACAGGTCTTCGACTCGCGCCCAACCCACTGACCAGTTAGTAAAGCCAGATCTTGATGGGTGTTGTAGTCAGTTCGTCAGCGCGGGCGGGTTTGCGGCTGCGGCGATGTTGAAGCCGTTGAATGTCACCTGCCCGGGTGATCCGCTCGTGTGTGATGTGACGAAGAGGCCCGCGTCCTGGGTGTCGGCCTGCGCAGAGAGAGTGGCGCTGCCCACCAGCTTCCAGTTTTGGTTGTCCAGCGAGTAGTAGCCAGCGTAGGTCGAACCGTTGCGCACCAGCCGCAGCCAGACCGGCAGGCTCTCCGGGATCGTGCCGTTGGGCGGCGTCACCGCTCTGATGAATGTTCCGCCGTTGTTGTTCCATTCCAGTTGCATGCCGCCCGATGGAGAGGCGAACAGGATGACACCTTCCGGTGTGGTCCCGGACCCGGTCATGCTGTTGCGGACGAGGATGCCCGCCTTGGCGAAGCCATTCATGTTCTGCTGCGAGACGACCTCGGTGTCGATCGTTGACGTTGTGCCGACGGACCCGGGCAGATAGATCGTGCTGTATGCGTCGTTGCCGGAGTACAGGTCCGCACCCGCCCCGGAGATGCCGAACTGCTGACCCAGCTGGCCGAACACAGCCGGGGCGTCGGTCGCCGACGAGAACGTCTGGTACGGCGCCTGCACCGGTGGTGGGCTGTACATGACGGTCGTCGTCGACGTTGTGCTCTGCGACGTTCCGCCCGGCCAGGTGTAGTTCGCGGCCGCGGTCAGCTGGTCGGACTCAAACAGTCCGCTCGGTGCTGGTGGCACCACTTGGAACGTCGACTGCACGGCCTGCCCGCTTTCCACCGCACCGAACGATGCAGCGGAGGTAGGCGTGACGGTCCAGCCGGCGGGCGCGGTCAGGTTGAGCTTGACGTGCTGAGCGGGCAGTACGCCGTTATCGGTGAACGTCCCCGTTACGGTCACCGGCTGTCCCGCTGTGACAGAAGTCGGCCCGTCCACGCTGAACGTCACGTCCGGCGGTGCCTGCGTCGGGTTGTTGATCGGAGTGACCCGATACATCACGGCGGCATGTGCGGGCACGCTCGCCCCGATGACGCCGGCCGTCTCAGTGCTCTGGTGTGTCCACAGGTCGTTCAGGTTGTAGCCGGTGTATCCACCTGGGAGACCGAGCGCGCTCGCCGATGTGGTGATCGTCTGGGCAGCGCCATTGGCGTTGAACAGCACGACTGCGCGCGAGCCGTCCGCGAGTGGCTTGGACAGCACCCACCGCCCGTTCGCGTTCGACACAACGCTGGCCTGCATGCCCAGCGAGTCCTGGTCGACCGCGATCACGTCCGGGTTCTCGTAGATTGCCAGGTCCTGCGGCGCCATGTTGACGACGTCGGTGCCAGCGAGTAGCGGCGCAGCTTCCGCCGCCCACAGCGTTTGCTCGGTCTGCTCCTCGATGAGGGTCATCCCGTCCTTGTTGATCTGCTCGCCGCTCGGGTGACTCATCTTCAGCGGCCCGTCCAGCGTGAGCCCGGTACCGGCGGCGCCCGCGGTGCCGACGTTCGTCACGACGGCGCTCTCCAGGTCGCCCGCGGCCGCGGTGCCGATCCGCACCACGCCGCCGACGATCGCGCTGGACGTGCTGGCGACCTTGATGCTGGTTGCGCCGGCCGACGTGGCTGCGGCCAGCGTGCTGAAGTTGCCGGTGCCGGTCTCGAGCATGTCCGGGTCGTTGAAGTACAGCGGCGCATCCGGCGAGGGTGGATTCTCCGCGTTGATGGTGAAGTTCCTCAGCATGCTGGCGTAGTTCGCGCTGATGTCACCGGTCGAGCGGCCGAGGTTGGCCTGGGTCGGCCCCCACTGCCACGGACTGAAGTTGCCCCACTCGCACAGCGCATACACGATCGGACGCCCGGTCGCGGCCAACGCGTCGGACATCGCCTTGTACCGGTCGATGTACTCCTGCTGGGTGCTCGCGGTGCCGGCCGGGGCATTGCAGTTGTCGTACTTGAGGTAATCCACACCCCAGTCGGCGAAATCCTGCGCGTCGGTCGTCTCGTGCACGTAGCTGCCGGCCAGCCCCTGGCAGGTCGCGGTGCCGGCCTCTTCGTAGAGCCCGAGCTTCAGGCCGAGTGAGTGCACATAGTCGGCGACGACCTTGATGCCGTCGTTGCGTCCCGGCGCGCTGGGCGGAAAGTAGGTCGGGTCTGCAATGAGGTGCCCGTCCGCACCGCGCCCGGCCGACGCCTTGGTCTGGCCCGGCGGGATCTCGCCGGCGTTGCGGCCGAGCATCCAGCAGTCGTCGATGTTGACGTAGTTGTAGCCCGCGGCCTGCATCCCGTTGGTGTGCATGGCCAGCGCGGTCTGCTCGATCAGTGACGCGCTGACGTTACAGCCGAACGCGTTCCAGTCGTTGAACCCCATCGGCGGAGTCGACGCCAGCCCGTTGTACGAACTGTGCGTCGGGTCTGCCTGCGCCGACGACGGCGCGCCCAGAGCGACCATCGACGATGCGCCGATAGCGAGTAGACCCGCGGTCACGGCGGCAAGAGAGCTTCGCATCGGTCCTCCTTCACTCGTGCCGCGACACTCGCCACAGAGGTTTGGAGCTGTGTGATCACCAGCGTGTGCAGCGCGTCAGCGGTCGGGCATTGCGGGTTAAACTAGACGCGATCAAACACATCCACAAGGGTTTCAACACTATGAATGTTGAAGCTCGTGTTGTGCCGACGGCTTTTGCTGTTCGTGCCACAGACGGCGTCGAGCACGCCGTGATCACGCGGTGCGCCCATTCGCGGCGTTTGGCGCGGCCGGAAGGATCGGGGAGCGGGCGTGATCATGCGGCGCGTTTTGTCAGCTCTCCGTATCTCGCGCTACGGCGTACGGCGGGCGGCTACCAGGCGTCGAGACGGATTTGGCCGAGCCGGCCGTGGAGGTCGCGCATGGCGACCCAGGTCTGTTCCTCGGCCACCTGGGTGGTACCTGGGGGGTTGATCAGGATCGGGGCGGCAGGGCCGAGAAGATCGCGTAGCTGGTCCGCCTCAACGGGATTGCTGGTGGCGAAGGCAAACACGGTGGAGAGCCGGGCGCCGTTGCCGCTGAGATCGGTGATCACGCGCACGCTGTCGGCAGACAGGCCGAGGGCGGTATTGCGATCCCCGGCGGCGCGAGTGATCCGGATGAGCCCCGCCGCGAGTGGTGCTGGCACGGTGATCGTGCTGGGCAGGTCGATGTGCACCAGTCGCGGATGGTCGGCGGGGGTTGTGAGCTGGCGGAGCAGGTGGCCAGCCTGCGCGAGGGACAGCGCGCCAGCGAGTCCGTCGCCGGCGACGTCGACGACGGTGACGTGCCCCGGTGGTGGCAGCTGCTGGCCCGCGGAACCGAACAGGCCACCGAGTCCGCCGCTGGCGGAGCCGGAGAGCAGCTCCCACAGTCCGGCTAAGCCGACCGCGCCGCCGGCCAGGTCGTCCAACGTCGGGATCGTCGGTGACGAGGAGCGGACGACTCGCACGTTCTTGCCGAGGCCGCGCGCTCGAGCGCTGATCTGGCCGGACACGTCAACGAGCACCACGGCGGCACCGCGGGACGCGGCGTCCTGCGCCACACTCAAGGACAGCCGGGCCCGCAGATCACCTTGTCCCAGGATGGCGAACAGCGGGCTCTTGCCGGCACGCACCGCGGCGTGCGGGTCGAAGGACACCGCTGCCTCTTCGACCGTGACGCCGATGTGACACCCGGAGTCATCGCCAAGACCTGGACCGGGTTCGGAACCCGCATCGGTTTTCGCCTGCGACGCTCCAGGCGGGGGTTCAGGCGAGGACGCGCTTTCCTGTGCGCCATCGGCAGGTGCAGCGACCACACGACCGGCCGACACGGCAGCCGACGCGGCTTCGCGGGCTGCCGCGCAGAAGCCGGCCTCCCACGCCAGAGATTGCTCGCTCGTCAGCGAATACAGGTCAGCGGGCAGCGCATCAGCCGGGATTTCCTCGAAGCTCAGGCTGCGGGCGAGCCTAAGCAGCTGCTCGGGCGCCGCGCGTGCGGCCCAGGACTCACCGGCTTCCCGTCCTCGACGCAGCTGAATGCGGACTCCGTCGTCGAAACGATTGGCGCCGTTCTCGGCAGCCTCGACCGCGGCGAGCAGTGCCCGCTGACATACCTCGGAGATCGGGATTTGCGCGGCTTTCACCCGGCGCTCCAGCTCATCCGGCAGGTAAACGTTGGCCCGGCCCACTATGCCTCCGACCCTATGCGCACTAATGCGCACAGCATACACACGTAGCGAACTCCGGCAAGTGGCGGCTATGCGGTGAAGCGGCGGGCCAGACGGAGGTTTCCGGTGGGGATGGTCGCGCCTGCGGCTTTGCCTCGGATCAGGACGCCGGCCGTGCGCACGGTGATCATGGTGAGCACCATCAGCACGAACACGGCGGCGTAGGTGGTGGCGGTGACGTGGTGGGCGCGGGAAAAGGCGTCGATCGGGCCCGCGAACCAGTGGGTGGAGCCGTAGGCGAAGCCGAAGCGCAGGGCCAGTGCGGCGATCCAGGTGGCGGCGTAGGGCCAGCCGGCGGTGGTGGTCAGGCGCCCGTCCGCGGGGTCCTTGCCGGTCTTGATGAACGCGACTGCAGCCAGTCCGAAGGCCAGTCCTGCGGCGACGCCGGCGGCTTCGAGCAGGTGGCTGGTGGTGCCGGTGGGCAGGTCGCGCAGGTACTTGACGCCGACCCCGGCGACGATCGCGACCGGCAGGATCAGGCGCTTGAGATCGGGACGGCGGGTGCCGAGTTGGGTGGCGAGGATCGCGACGAACAGTCCGGTGTAGAGCAGGTAGTCGCTGGTGGTCATCGGGGGCTCCTGGGTGGCGGTGGCTGGCAGTTACATCTGTAAGAATGCATCTCTAGAGATGATCTGTCAAGATGTATCTTTGGTGGATGGAGATGCAGATGAGCGAGCTCTACCAACTCGGCCGCCGGCTATCCGACCTGGCCCTGGAGCAGATGGGTGCTAGCGAGCTCGGCCTGACCCCCAGCGAGTTCCTCGTCCTGCAGGACCTGTTCATGAACGGGCAGTCCTCGATCAGTGACACCGTGCACCGCACCGGACTGGCCCAAAGCCGGGTCTCAACCAGCGTGGCCCGCTTCGTCGAGCGCGGCTGGGCCAGCACCACCACCGATCCTCACGACGGCCGCAGGACCCTCGCCCAGGTCACCGACACCGTCCGCAAACAAGGCGACCGGCGCCGTGCTCGCGGCGCCGATGACGCCCTTGCCGCCGCGCTTCCAGATACCGTCAGCGCCCGCGAACGCGCCACCCTGCTCAAAGCACTGCAACGGCTGCACGAGCTACTCGTCAGCAATACGCGCTGAACGAACCCACGGTGCGCCTGGTTAGCTCCATCTCACGTTCAGGTGATCGCGCCGACCAATGGTCTGTAGGCGCCGGGTGAGCATGTCCTGGATCCGCTGGCGATTCTCAAGATCGGCGGCCTCCACGGATACCGTCAGCGAGTCGTCCGTGGCCTGCAGCGTGCACTGGCCGCAATCGAGGGTGATCACGGCTGCGCTCTCAGACTGTTCGACGTGCCGCACCGTCGGCGGCGCGCCGTCATGGGTGTGGGTCCGGCGTGTGTCGTGTCTCGGCATCTGGTTGAGGTGCTCGCAGAGTTGGACGAGGTATCGGCTCGCGCGTCCGGTTTCGATGCGGGCGTGCCCGGTCAACATGATCGTGCCTTCCTGTCGGTGGTCAGGGCCCAGCTCGGCGGTCAGTGGGATCCCGGGCCGATGACGCCGGTGATGTGCACGAGGATGAACGCGATCACCGCGATCGTGACGATGACGGCGATCAGCACGCGGGTCCGGTGCGATGAACTGGGATCGTCCGGCATGTGGCCTCCTGGTCAGTCGATGTCGCGTCGCTCGATTGCCATGAGTCCCAGCGCGGCGATGACTGCCGCGTAACCGGCGAGCAGGAGTGCGCCGGCTGCCGGAGCTAGCAAGCTTGCGGTTCCCGCATTCGGCATGAGGCCGGCGAGTGCGCCGTCGCTGGCGCCTGGTGCGTATTTGCCGGCGGATGGGACATTGCCGATCAGGATGTTCTCGATGAGCAGGAGCCACACGCACAGACCGACGACGGCTGCGACCTGGCCCCGCAGGAGCGCTCCGAGCCCGGTGCCGAGGATCGCCCACAGTGCCGCGCCGGCGGCGCCGCCGGCAATCATCTGCGTGAAGTCGCCCCCGTCGAGGGTGATGTGGATGCCTCGCGCGGCAAGCCCGCTGCTGCCGATCGCTGCGACGAGGCCGGTGGCGAGCAGGCCGATCACGAGCCCGGCGATCGCGGCGGCGGTGGCCTTGGCGACGAGAACGCGGGAGCGGTCAGGGTTTGTCAGGAGCGTGGGACGGATGGTGCCGTGGCGGAACTCGGCGGTGAGACTGATCGCGCCGGCGAGCGCGCCGAATAGTGCACCGATGGTGGTGCCCCAGCCGAAGACCTTCGGCTGGTTGGCCGCCTGGCTGAGGTCGGCAGTCTTCAGGGTGAATACGTGCAGGCAGACGACCAGCAGGGTCACCCCGGCCATCGACGAGAGCAGGACGCTGGCGGTGCGGGTGGTGCGCTGTTTGAACAGTTCGGAGCGCAGCTGGGCGATCATTGTTCGTCCTTGCCGGTGAGTTCCAGGTAGAGCTGTTCGAGTGAGCCGCGGTCGGATAGCTGATCCACCGCCACGGTGGCGACCAGTCGGCCGCGGTCGATGATCAGCGCGCGGTCGACGCTTTGCGCGACCTCGGCGAGCAGGTGGCTGGAGACGAGAACGCTGCCGCCGGTGGCCGCGAACTGCCGCAGGAACCCGCGTAGCCAGTGCACACCGGCGGCGTCGAGGCCGTTGGCCGGCTCGTCGAGCACGAGAAGCTCGGGCTCGCCGAGCAGTGCTGCGGCCAGCCCGAGTCGCTGCCGCATGCCGAGCGAGTAGCCGCCGGCCGGCCGGTGGGCGGCACGGTCGAGTTCGACGAGTTCGAGCAGCTCGTCGACCCGGCGTGTGTCGATGCCCGACGCTATGGCGAGCGCACGCAGGTGATTGCGGCCGCTGCGGCCGGGGTCGAAGTCACCTGATTCGAGCAGCGCACCGACGTGCCGAGTGGGGTTGGGCAGCTCTCGGTAGCCGCGGCCGAAGACCAACGCCTCCCCGGACGTGGGGCGGGCGAGGCCCAGCAGCAGCCGCAGGGTGGTGGTCTTGCCGGCACCGTTCGGGCCGAGAAAGCCCGTGATCGAGCCCGCGTCGAGAGTGAAGCTCAGCGCGTCGACGGCCAGGACCGTGCCGAAGCGTTTCGTGAGATCGCGAACCGCGACCACCGGCTGCGTCTGCGCGTTGGCGCCGGCGACGCGATTGTCATGGGACGACGTTGTCGTTTGGTCCACACGGCAACCGTCGCCTGATGGTTCCCGCCGCGCATGGTCCCGCGGGGGTATTCGTCTTACTCCCGTTGGGGTATGGCGCGCGGGCTGCGTGGCGTTACCGTCGCCTACGGCATGCAGGAACCTCATCTGATCCTCGTCGACGCGGCGGTACCGGCACTCGTCGCCGCGGTAATCGTGGTGGGCGAGACCCTGCACGGCAGCGGCAGCGCCCGCCCCGCTCCGATCGCGCTCGGGATCTGCGCTGCATTGGTACTGGTCGGGCGGCGGCGCTGGCCCGGATGGACCCTGCTGGCCTCCGGCGCGCTCGTCGCGCTGCTGTTTCACGTCGACCGGTCAGCCGCCTCGGTGGCCGTGCTGGCGCCGGCCGTCGCGCTGTACTCGGTGGCACTGCGCCGCGGCCGGCTGCAGCAGCTGGCGGCCGGAGTGCTGGCGATCGCTGCGGTCATCGCAGCCGACGTCGTCCATAGGGGGCGTCCTACTGTCTGGCAGACCATCGCCCACGTACTGCTGGTCGCCCTGCCACTGCTTGCCGCGGAGGTCATCCGCACGCACCGGGCGAACGTGCGGCTGCTCGAAGAACGGCTTGAGATCGCCGAGCAGGCCCGCGAACAGGAGGCCGAGCGCCGCGCCGAGCAGGAGCGGATGCGGATCGCTCGCGACCTGCACGACGTCGTCGCGCACACGCTGACGGAGATCAACATCACTGCTGCGGCCGCCGCCGAACTGGCCGTCCCGGGCGGGTCACGCGAGGCGCTCGAGCAGATCGAACGCCGCAGCCACAGCGCGCTCGGTGAGCTTCGCGGCATCGTCGGCGTGCTGCGCGGCCAGGATCCCGTTGACTCGCCACTTGCGCCTGCTCTCGGTATCGACGACATCGCGGAGATGGTCTGCCGTGCACGCGACGCCGGTCTCGACGTGAGCCTTGACGTGCACGGCTCGCGGCCATCACGGATATCGGAGTCAACCTCGGTCGCGGCGTACCGAATCGTGCAGGAATCGCTCACCAACGTCCGCCGCCACGCTGCCGGCGCCGAGGCCGCACTCACGCTCCGGTTCGAGCCGGCGCAGCTGACGCTCACCGTCGACAACGGTCCCGGCAACGGCACGGGCGACACGGCCGGCGAGCCCGCCGCCGGCGTCGGCATCACCGGCATGCGCGAGCGGGCAACCGCGGCCGGCGGAACGCTCCAAGCCGGGCCACACGCCTCGGGCTTTCGCGTCCGCGCCTGCCTGCCTTACGAGCCGCCGCGATGATCCGCGTGCTCGTCGCCGACGACCAAACCGCGGTGCGCGACGGCTTCGCCGCGATCATCGACGCCCAGCCGGGCATGAGCGTCGTCGCCCGGGCGTCGACAGGTCGGGCCGCCGTCGATCTCGCCCGGACTACCTTGCCGCACGTGGTGCTGATGGATATTCGGATGCCCAAGATGGACGGACTCGAGGCGACCCGCATCATCTGCGCCGACCCAGCACTGCAGCGCACCCGCGTGCTCGTCCTCACCACGTTCGACCTCGACGAGTACGTCTACGGCGCGCTGCGCTCTGGCGCATCCGGCTTCCTGCTGAAGGACACGCCACGAGCCGAGCTGTTGCGCGGCATCGAGGTCGTCGCCGCCGGTGAGGCGCTGCTCGCACCAACCATCACCCGCAGGCTCATCGCCGAGTTCGCCGCCCGACCCGACCCCCAACAACCGCGACCGCGCCTGGCTGAACTCACCGACCGCGAGCGCGACATCCTCATCCTCGTCGCGCGCGGGCTCAGCAACGCCGAGATCGCCGGGCAGCTCGTCATCAGCCCACTGACCGCGAAAAGCCACGTCCGCAACATTCTGCGCAAGCTCGACTGCCACGACCGCGCAGCGCTCGTCGCCGTCGCCTACGAGAACGGGCTCATCACCCCCGGCGACGCCAACTAGCCACAAACGACGGCGGCGCCGATGGAAGCGACTTGATCGCCTCAAGCGTGATGATCACGCAGTCTCACGAGTCGCCCAGTGCGCGAGCAGCGTGCAGCGCAGTTGTGTTCTCGGCGTCAGCGGTGTGCAGAATGCGCGCGACCTTGGCGCCGATGGCGTCGATCCTGGCGTTGGTCGCGGTCTCATCGGCGTTGAGTTCTTCCCGGCAGACGGCGTGAATGATGCCGCCGGCACTGGCGATCACGTCCGGAATCCACACAATGCCTTTGTCACGCAAGCGGGCTGCGACGGCGTCGTCGGCGAGCTGGTTATTGGCGGGACCCACGATCAAACGCGCGTTGACCGTCTCGACGGCGGCTTCGGTAAGCAGTCCACCGATGGCGGCCGGCACCAGAACGTCGATCTGCTCGTGCAGCAGATCGTCTGATGTCCAGGTGAGGCCAGATGATTCTGCGACATCGCGTCGAGCTGCGTCGGTATCGGCGGCGACTACGTGCGCGCCGTCTCGGACCAGCGCTTCGCCGATGAGCTGCCCGACGCTGCCCACGCCGATGATGCCGACGCGCAAGCCGGTGGCCGAGTCCGCAGAAAAGACGTGATGTAGGCCGGCCGCTAGTGCGGCCAGCACGCCGCGGGCCGTCGCAACACTGGAGTTCCCGCTGCCGCCGAGCTGCTCCGGCCGGCAGAACGCCAACCCGCCGGTGCGGTCGTAGATCGTGGCCATGTCGGCCGGTGTCGAACCGATATCCGGGCCAGTGAGGTAACGACCACCGAGTGCGCTGATGGCCTCGGAAATGTCGGCGATCAACGCGCTGTGCTGCTCGGGGGTCAACGCTTCGGATGGCAGTATGGCGACGGTCTTCCCGCCGCCGTGGTGCAGGTCGGCCAGTGCGCACTTGAGAGTCATCGCCTCGGACAGTCGCATCACGTCGTCGATGCCCGCGCGCCAGTCCGGGTAGTGCTTGATCCGGCAGCCACCGATCGCCGGTCCCCGCGCGGTCGAGTGGACCGCGATCGCGACCGTCAGACCACTGCGCTGTCCCCGCGTCACCTGCAGCTGCTCGTGCGCCAGGCTCGACTTGGAGGGGGTAGGAGCTTCTGTTCGCATCACGGAAACAAATCTTGCGCGCTCGCCGGACCAGCGTGGGCGCTTACCGAGATATGTTCGGAAGATGACCGAGAAACCGATCCTCGATCGGATCGACAGCCGAATCGTTCAGGAACTCCAGCAGGACGCGCGCATCCCCATGCGCGACCTCGCCGACGCCATCGGCGCCGCCGCCTCAACCTGCTCCGAACGCATCCGCCGCCTACAGAGCCGCAACGTGATCACCGGCTTCCACGCCGACGTCGACCTCACCGTCCTAGGCCGAGCCGTCCAAGCACTGGTCTTCGCCCAGGTCCGCCCACTAGGCCAACCCTTGATCGAGCAATTCAACCGCGACGCCCTGGCAATGCCCGAGGTCATGGCCGTGTTCGTCCTCGCCGGCGGCGACGACTTCCTGCTGCACGTCGGCGTGAACGACGTCCACCACCTGCACACCTTCCTCCTCACCAAGCTCAGCAGCCGCAAGGAGATCACGCAGTTCCGAACCTCGATCATCTTCACGCATGACCAGAAACGTGCCCTCGAGGATCTGAACTCACTCCCCGACTAACGGTGGCTGACCTGCCTCCGCGCGGGCTGTGGCAGCCGCACGTCGTAGTGCGGTTTTCCGTACCTCGAGACACCTGGCAGCCGCATTCTGCCGCGGCCGGTGTGGACCGAGGCTATGGGCCACAACAGTTCGGATTCAAGGAGTGGAAGTGTCTACTACCAGGCGCACCAATCTCGCCGGTCGCATGGGCGCGTGGAGTGCCCGTCACCGGCGCATCGCCGTACTCGGGTGGCTCGGCTTCGTGATCGTCGCGGTGCTGATCGGCCAGGCGGCGCACATGAAGATGCTGAGCGGCGCGGACTCGAAGACGGGTGAGTCGGCCCAGGCGCAGCAGATCATCGACAGCACCGGCCGCCCCAGCACGTCACACGAGAGCGTGCTCGTGCAGAACCGTCAGCATGTCGTGAGCGATTCGGTGTTTCGCTCGACGATCGCAGCGGTTGTCGACGCTGTGCGCGTCCAGCCGCATGTCAGGAACGTCCAATCGCCGCTGGACAAGGACAGCCGGGGCGTCGTCTCACGCGATGGGCACTCCGCCTTGGTTCAGTTCGACCTCGAAGGGACTTCGCAGCAGGCAATGCAGCGGATCAAGGCTCCGCTGACAGCGGTGGAAACGGTGCAGCAGCGCGATTCGTCGTTCCGTATCGAGGAGTTCGGCGACGCCAGCTTCGCCCGGGCGGCAAACGATTCGGCCGGCAACGACTTCCACCAGGCCGAGATCCTGTCCATCCCGGTCACCGTGATCATCCTGCTGCTCGCGTTCGGCGCGTTCGTCGCAGCGGTGCTTCCGGTCGTGCTGGCGCTGACGGCGATTGTCGCGGCGTTCGGACTGGTGATGGTGACCAGCCACGTGTTCCCGATCGACCAGTCGGCGTTTTCGGTAATGCTGCTGATCGGGCTCGCGGTCGGTGTCGACTACTCGCTGTTCTACATCCGTCGCGAACGAGAGGAACGCGCCGCCGGCCGGTCGGCCGACGCCGCGCTACGTGCCGCAGCGGCCACGTCGGGGCGTTCGGTGTTGATCTCCGGCCTGACCGTGATGGTAGCTGTGGCCGGCATGTTCTTCGCCGGCACGGGCGACTTCCGCGGCATCGCGGTTGGCACGATCCTCGTTGTCGGCACGACCGTTCTCGGCTCGCTGACCGTTCTGCCAGCGCTGCTGTCCAAGCTCGGCGACCGGATCGAGAAGGGTCGCCTGCCATTGCGGCGTCGCAACAATGACCAGCAGCAAAGCCGGTTCTGGAACGCCGTCATCACACCGGTGATGCGTCGTCCGGTGGTGGCGGCAGTGGGCGCGGCCGCGGTGCTCGGTGTGCTCGCCCTGCCCGCGATCAAGCTGCACGCGATCCAGCCCGGCCTCGACGACTACCCGAAGACGATGCCGATCCTGACGGCCTATCAGCACATCCAGCAGGCATTCCCGGGCGGACCCCAACCGGCGCAGGTGAGCGTTCAAGCCGGCAGCGTGTCGGACGCCGCATTCGCCGATGCGGTCGCACACTTCCGCGCCGCCGCGCTGAAGACCGGGCAGATGCGCGACCCGATCACGGTCATGCCGATCAACAAGAACGTCGCGATGATCTCGGTGCCACTCGCGGGCACTGGGCACGACGACGCGTCCACGTCCGCGCTACACACCCTGCGCAGCCAGGTGATCCCGCAGACGTTGGCACATGCGCCGGGCGTGCGCACGGTCGCGGTCGGCGGCGACACCGCCGCAGCCTATGACTACAACCAGACGCTGCGCTCGCACATCGTGTTCGTGTTCGCGTTCGTGCTCGGCCTGGCGTTCCTGCTCCTACTGGTCACGTTCCGCTCGATCGTGATCGCGGTAAAGGCAATTGTGCTCAACCTCCTCTCGGTCGCGGCCGCCTACGGCTTCCTGGTCGCCGCCTTCCAATGGGGCTGGGGCGAGCGTGTGTTCGGTTTCCACTCGACGCACGGCATTACCGCGTGGATCCCGTTGTTCTTGTTCGTGGTTCTGTTCGGGTTGTCCATGGACTACCACGTGTTCATCCTCAGCCGCGTCCGTGAAGGCGTCGACAAGGGCATGAGCACCGAGCAGGCGGTCTCCCACGGCCTCCGCTCCACGGCCGGCGTCGTGACCAGTGCCGCGATCGTCATGGTGGTGGTCTTCTCGATTTTCGGCAGCCTCGCCCAGGTATCGATGAAGCAGATCGGTATCGGACTCGCGGTCGCCGTCCTGCTCGACGCGACCATCGTGCGGGCCGTGCTCCTGCCGGCGTCCATGAAACTGCTCGGCGAATGGAACTGGTGGCTACCCAAGCCGCTCCACTGGCTGCACCGAATCCCCGCCCACGAAGGCGGAACGCACGAGCCGGTCCCGGTTCCAGCGGCCGCCTGACAACCCCGACACCGCCGATGGCTGGAGCGCCCAAGTGGTGCTCCAGCCGCGGTGTCAAACCGATGATTCCGACACTAAGTCCTGGCAGATCGTGGGCGTTCCGCGCCCGCGGAGGAGATGACAACCATGCAAAACGATGCTCGATCCAGTGCGCCCGCGCCGCAGGAGTCGTTCCCGACCGACCCGACCGGGCTACCCGAAGCGACTCCGCCGGCGCTGCTAGAGCTTGCCGACGGTGCCCAGCTCGAACTGCACGTCGGCCCGGTGGCGAAACGCCTTGGCGACACCACCGTGCGGATGCTGGGCTATAACGGCTCGATCCCCGGTCCCACGCTGAAGGTTCGGCAAGGGTCGGAGGTGATCGTCAACGTCAGCAACGACGGCGACCTCGAGACGACGCTTCACTGGCACGGCCTGCGGCTGGACAACCAGTACGACGGCGTGCCCGGCGAGACGCAAACCCCGATCCCGGTGGGCGGCAGCTTCACCTACAAGATCCGCTTCCCGGATCCCGGCCTGTACTGGTACCACCCACACATCCGGGAGGATTACACGCAAGAGATGGGCCTGTACGGCAACATCCTGGTAGTCCCGCCGGTGCTGGACTACTGGCCATCGGCGGACCGCGACGTCGTGCTCACCCTGGACGATCTACTCCTCGAAGACGGCAAGATCGCACCGTTCAGCACCTCGGAGGCCACGCACACTGCGATGGGCCGATACGGCACGGTCCTGCTGGTCAGCGGCGAAACCGACCTGACCTTGACGGCGCGCGCCGGCGAGGTGTTGCGGCTGTGGCTGACCAACACCGCGAACACCCGCGTGTTCAACGTCCGCCTGCCGGGCGCGCAGATGAAGCTGGTCGGCGGCGACAGCGGCCGCGTCGAGCACGAGGAGTTTGTCTCCGAGGTGCTGCTGGCACCCTCGGAGCGGGCGGTGGTCGACGTGGTCGTCGACGAGCCTGGGCAACTGATCCTCGAACACCGCACCCCGGACCGCAGCTACGCGCTGGCATCCATCACAGTGACCGACGAGCCGATCACGCGATCAGGTAAGCACGAGTTCGAGGTGCTGCGTCACGCGCCAGAACTGGCGGTCGAGCGAAATCACCTCGACGCCTGGCTCGCCGCACCACCGGACAAGACCCTGGCCCTGGTCGCCGAGATGGACGACCTCAGCGCCCCGCAGACCGGTGGCGAGCCGGTTGCGTATGCCTGCCCGATGCACCCGGAGGTGACCCGCGAGCAGCCGGGACGTTGCCCCGAATGCGGAATGAAGCTGCTAGCTGCCGATCTAGTCAGCCAAACGGCCGACCACGGCCACACGCACCACGAGGAACACGGGCACGTGCACCACGACGAGCACGAACACGCGCACGGCGCGGCCGACGGCATCGAGTGGGAAGACGACATGGTCGAGGTCAACCGGCTGACCACCACGGCCAACATGCACTGGAGCCTGGTCGACCCAAGCACCGGCGCCGCCAACGACGCGATCGACTGGCGGTTCACCGTCGGCGACCGCGTGAAGATCCGACTGGTCAACGAGATGGACTCCGACCACCCGATGCACCACCCGTTCCATCTGCACGGCGCCGGACGGTTCCTGGTGGTCGCCCGGGACGGGATCGCCGAGCCGAATCTGGTCTGGAAGGACACCGTGCTGGTGAGGACCGGGCAGACCGTGGACATCCTCTTCGATGTCACGAACCCGGGCTTGTGGATGGCCCATTGCCACATCGCCGAACACATGCAGAGCGGCATGATGTTCAGCTTCACTGTCGACCGCGAGGCGACGTCGTGACCGGTCGCGACACGCCACGAACGGCCACCCGTCAGACGACCGGACACTCGACCCGATCGTGATCGGCAGCAGCGAGGCGGGGCTTGCCATTACGCCGAGCGCATCATCACCCACCCCCAGGTCAGCCAGCCCGCTGCCGCCCAGCCGGCACCTCCACAGACGGCGTGAGCTGCAGCTGGTGCCAACAGCCGACGACCCCGGCAACCGCGCCGTTAGCGTGCGGTGCCGGGGTCTGCGTTTGGCGCTGGCTCAGGCCGCGGCGGGTTGTCCGGGAATGTCGGCGCGTCCTTGGGCGGAACGATCGGCGGTGTGATCAGCGGCCACCGCCAACTCTTCTCGCGCCACGGGCCGAGGAGCCTCATCAGAGACCAAGTCACGCGATCCACCGTAACCCGGCGCATAGGCGCGAGACGGATTGGCTGTGACACTAGATGGACGGAATGCCTACCCCCCGCGCTGATTCATCCTGAGCGGGTGAGCCAGGCGGCAAGTCGTCCTGGGAGCGTGGCTGAGCGCGGAGGTGGCCGCCCGGAGCTGCAAATCGACGCGAATGGCGTCGCATGCGCAGGATGTGATCGGGCAGTTGTCCTAGTTGTGGTTGCGAAAATCGTAAATAGAGTTACACGCCATTGATGCGTCGCGATTCGCCCGGTCACCACGGCATATCGGCCAATCGAACCAGATCGCGGCTCGCGTTGGGTTTATGGCGTGGCGGCCGTGGGGTTTGGGGGTGCCAGTCATGAGCGACGCAGCTCAGTTCGGGACGGGTCAGGTGTTCCTGTCCATGCTGTGGTTCTTCTTGTTCCTCATCTGGATCTGCTTGCTGGTGGTGGTGTTCGGCGACATCTTCCGCAGCCATGACCTGGGTGGTTGGGGTAAGGCGTTATGGACGATCTTCGTGATTGTGGTGCCGTACCTAGGGGTGTTCGTGTACCTGATCGCCCGGGGCGGGAAGATGAGCGAGCGCCGACCGGACTCGGCCGGGCGCAGGTCGGCGTGGCACGCGCCCTCATCCGGAGTGGCTTCCGATATGGCGATGATCAACGAGCGGCGGGTGACCTGACGCGACTGGCGGCCCTGCGTGATCGCGGCGTGGTAGCTCTCACTCAGCCTCGACGTCGGTAATTACGGCGGTCACGGTGTCGTCTTGACTCGCAGTCTCAATGTCCTGATCGGCGTGGTCGTAGCGGTCGCCGGTGACGACGAGCGTGTCCACTTGCGGGCCGGCTATCCCGTCGCTGTCTATCCCGCTGTCAATCACGGCGTACGTGACGTAGTAGGCGATGCTCGGGTCGAGGCTCCCGCTCGGCAAGATGATTGAGAGCTGCGGCCGATACGTGATGTCGCACGCGCCATCGGCCGTCGGCGGCGGCGCGTAGCAGTTCTTGCTCAGAATCTTCAGCTTGATCGAGAAGTCCCGCTTGGTGGGCGTTACGTAACCTGGGCGTGGTGCCCTATGTGAAGATCGCGCCACAGATGTCGACGCGACGGCCGGCGTGGTTTCTGGCGCTGACGCTGGCAATGTTGTCACGGTGGGCGTCGCCGAGGGCGTCGTGTGCCCGGTGGTCTTTTTGCCGTTGTTGTGGGACGCCAGTCCAACAGCTATGGCGCCGACGACGACTAATGCGGCGATGCCGATGCCCCAGTTACGCAGGCGGTGCTTCTTGCCGTCTGGCGGAGCTGGCTGATCCGGTGGCGGAGGCGATGCCCGGTATGACGGCTGGTCCGGCGGTGGCGGCGTGGGCCCAGACGGGTGGATAGGGGCAGAATCCTCCGGTTCCACAGTGGTTTCCTCCACCCCGCCGGCTCGACGGCAGGGAGGGCATGTTACGTCGTAAGCGATCCGTCGTCTAGCCGGCGTCTGGCTTAGACTGGCTTGCGTCCCACGCTGTACGAGAGGACTCTCCCTGTCATGACCGGGAGGTTTCTATGCAGGCTACGTCTGCATAAGTGGACGGAACGCAAGAACAGCAATAATGAAATCTATTTCCAGTGCGCACGGTGCGGGAAAGATCGTTACGACCCCGAGGCGAACTTCGTCGCGGGTGAAACACCGCCGTTCGTGTAGGCGTGTTGCGCCAAGGAAACCATTCGCACGTGCCGTCGAGAGCGCGCTTCCTTCCGACGTCCGATGTTTTGCAAGTGCGGAGGTTCACGCGGCCAGCCGCACCCTTTCATCAGCATGGGTTCGAATAGCCGTGCACGCAAATGAGAGACGGTTTGTGCCTGGCCGCTGATCGTGGGACCGTTGCTGAACCGTGCACGGGATAGGTCGGGTCGTTGAGCAACGGTCCGCGGCAGCATTGGCATCCGGGGGGAAGGCATGACGGTATCGCTGCATCACGTCGCGCTAACAGTGTCGGACATCGAGGCAAGCGCCGCGTGGTACACGGATCTGTTCGGCTTCGTCGAGTTGGTTCGTGACAAGCACTCGGAAGGAGAAGGTCACGCCGTGGTGCTCGGCAAGTCGGACTGGTCGATGTTCGTCGTGATGAACCACCATCCGACCAACCGAGGCGAGGCCTTCGATCCAACCAGGACGGGATTGGACCATGTCGGCTTTACGGTCGCGGACCGGGCAGCGCTCGTGGACTGGGAGAAGCGGCTGACTGACAAGGGCGTCAAGCACAGCGCTATCACCGACCACGACTGGGGTTCGTCGCTCAACTTCCGCGACCCGGACGACATGCAGCTGCAATTGGTTGCTTTCCGCAGCTGACACGTCTCCTGCCCGATGTGCGGAATGTCGGCGGCGCGACTTTCCCCGGAGTCCAATCGGAGCTCGAGTTGCGCGGTTAGCTCGACGAGCCGCCCGCCCCGGCCGCGGCGGCCGTGATGATGATGACCACGCTGGCGTTCACCGCGTCGATGGCCTTCTTCACCGCCGCGCCGGCCCAGTCTCCGGCGGCGATGTCCTTGGCCCGGGCCTGAACGGCCTTCTTCTCACCATCGACGACCTTGTGCGCGGCGTTGACCGCTCGCAGCAGGCTGACGAGCGCAGCGGTGCGGCCGTCCGGAGTCGCGCCGGCCACCAACACGTCCTGCAGTCGAGCGCGAAGGTCTCGTTTACGACTGGAGTCGACCGCCACCCAGGTGGTGCGCGGCAGGATGCCCAGCACCTTTCGGGTGGAGCGGCGTAGCGCACCAGCTGCAGTCAGCTGTTCGAGCAGCGTCGCCCGCAGTCGCCTCCGCAACTTGGCGATCAGCTTCTCGGGCCTGGCCGGTCGGCTCGCCGCAACTGTGGCCAGCGCGCGATCCAGCACCGGGTCACCCGGCGGCGTCGGGTTCACCACGACCATCCGGCCACGCCTGACGCCACCGCCCGCGGGCGGGAAGCCCACGCGCTCGATCGTGACCAGTTCCACCAACACCGCACCCGCGAGCACGTTGTCCAACTTGGTCGAGTCGACCAGAAACCTGCCCGTTCTGTCGTCAACGAGGAGCAACAAGACGTCCTCGGCGATCACATCCGGCGACGATAGCCACGCGCCACGCCAGCTGTCCACGACCCGGGCGGGTCAGCAGGCAGAACTATTCCGGAGTGCGACGGCGGCCCGCACGAGATCGGCATTGCTGTCAGCCGTTGTGCCATCCGGCAGCAATGTCGAATCCTCGAAACCGACTCTCGTGTCGTGACCCCGCTCGAACGCGTCCGCGACAAGCGTCCAGGTCCAGTCGTTCATCCCATGCGTCAGGCGTGGGCAGGTCGATCCGGCGGCGTCGAGAGCGTCGTTCAGCTGTTGCGCGAGATGCAACGGCTCACCCTCTAGAAAGTAGGGTTCTCCGGGGTCGAGTTCGATGCTCACTCGCTGCGCGTCGGGCAAAAAGCCGCAAGCGAGGAGCCGATCCATCTCGATCGGTGCCCACAACCCGACATCGACGCCGATCCCGACTGCGATCATCGCGGCCATCACGTGTTCGAAACCATCTTCGGAGAGGTTCACCGTCGCACAGTCCACACCCTCCCACTCCCGGATCATCGCGATGCGCTCAGAAAGATCTGGCACGATCCACGCGCCGGTCGTCAGCCCGATCTCGACCCGAACGCCGATGGACGCCGCGAGGTCACGCACCCGCGCACACGTACCGTTGACGACCGCAGGGTCGAGAGTCTCCGTGCCGCTCCGATCCCGCACGTGCAGATGGACACCGTCGGCGCCGGCCTGCAAGCAAGCTCGTAGATCCACCATCAGTTCGTCGACCGACACCGGCATCGCGCTGTGCACATCTTTTCCCCACGGGCCGTTCGGCGTCACCTGAAGCATGCCGACAACATTACGAACGAGCGCCGGCCGCTAAAGCGGGCAGACAGCGGATGTGCCGGAAGGCGGGCACGCCGCGAGGATGTAGTTGGGCCGCCACGCCCTGACCACGACCACCTCGAGGACGGACCACATGAGCACAGACACCGACGGCGCCGGCAGCACCAAACGCGGCCGGCTCGCCGGCAAGGTTGCAATCGTGACCGGCGCCCAGCGCAGTATCGGGCTCGCGATCGCTGAGCGGTACGCCCTGGAGGGCGCGGCCGTCACCGTCGTGGACATCGACGCGGACGGCATAGACGCCGCGGCACGACACATTCAGAACCACGACGGCCGCGCCATCGGCGTGCAGGCTGATGTGTCCAGCAGCGCAGACGTCCAGCGCGTCTTCGAAACCACCCTCGCCGAGTTCGGCCGCCTCGACATCCTCGTAAACAACGCCGCGGCCGTTCTCTCCTCGGTCCGGCATGTCCTCACCGGCGACGAGCAGTGGTTCGATCAGATCATCGGCGTCAACCTCAAGGGGCACTTTCTGTGCTCCTTGGCCGCAGCGCAGCACATGGCGCGCAACGGCGGCGGAACCATCATCACCATGTCGAGCGGCGGCGCCACCAGGGCGCACCGGGGCATGGTCGCCTACGACACCTCCAAGGGCGGGATCGAGGCCATGACCCGCGCGCTGGCGCTCGACCTCGCGCCGTACAACATCCGGGTGGTGGGCATCGTGCCGGGCCTCATCGTTCCCTCCCGCGAGGGCTCGGACCCGACGGCCTTGGCCCGCACCGACGCCACGGTCCCGCTGGGACGCGCGGGCTTGCCGCAGGACATCGCAGGCCCAGCCGTCTTCCTCGCCTCGGACGATGCCGCGTACATGACCGGATCCTTCGTCACCGTCGACGGCGGCGTGCTCGTCCAGCAGCGATCGCCCCAGGTCGAGTCATTCCCCCTGGACCGCTACCCCACGATTGAGTCGCTCAACGTGGGCCGGACATGACCGGGAACCGGCCCCGCCCCGAGACGCTGGCGATCCACGTGGGCCGCCCGCCACGGACGGCGCATACCCCGCTGAACCCGCCGATCGCCCTGGCGTCGAACTTCTACACCGAGCATTACGCGCGAGAGGAGGGCTCCCCGGCCTGGCAGCCGCTGGAGGAGGCCATCGGCCAGCTCGAGGGCGGCAGCACCGTGGCGTTCGCGTCCGGCCTGGCCGCCATCGCGGCGGTCGTCGAAGATCTCGCCGTTGGAGCGCGCGTCGTCGGCCCACTGTCGGGCTACAAGTGGACACGAACGCTGCTCCACGACCACCACGAGCGCGGCCGGATCCACTTCGAGGAGGTCGACACCAGCGACGCCGAGGCCACCGTCCGCGCCTGCGAGGGCGCCGACCTCCTGTGGCTGGAGAGCCCGACCAACCCGCTCGTTCGGGTCTGCGACCTCGCCGGCATCTGCACCGGTGCGGCCGCCGCCGGCGTCCCGGTGGCCGTGGACTCCACCTTCGCGACGCCGCTGCTCCAGCAGCCCCTCGCTTTCGGCGCCACGTACTCGATTCACAGCGCCTCGAAGTTCATCGGTGGCCACTCGGACCTGCTCCTCGGCGTCGCGACCACGAACGACGAGACGCGGCTGCGCAGGCTCCGGCATGTGCGCGCCCAGCTCGGCGCCACCCCTGGCTCGCTCGAGGCATGGCTGGCGCTACGTGGCCTACGCACGCTGCCTGTGCGGCTGGAGTCCGCGCAGCGCAACGCCATGGAGCTCGCGACCCGGTTGGCCGCACACCCAAACGTCAGTCGCGTCTACTACCCGGGACTGCCCGACGACGCCGGGCACGAGGTAGCCAGCAAGCAGATGAGCGGCTTCGGCGCCATGCTCGCCTTCGAGGTCATGGGCAGCGCCGCCGAGGCCGACGCCGTCTGCGCAGGAGTCCGGATAATCACTCACGCCAAGAGCCTGGGCGGCGTGGAGAGCCTGATCGAGCGCCGGGCACGCTCTGGCGGCGAGGCAGCACCCGAGTCCCTGCTCCGGCTGAGCGTCGGCTGCGAGCACATCGAGGACCTCTGGGAAGACCTCGACCAGGCGCTCACCACACGGGACTGAGCACCCCGGGGCCTGCGCCGCGGCAGTCTCATTGACACGGCACCACCAGAAGGGAGCGCCTGATGAAGGTGCTGGTGTGCGCGGCGAGCAAATACGGGGCGACCAGTGAGATCGCCGAGGCGGTCGCGGACGTGCTGGCCGAGAGCGGCTGCGAGGTTACGGTGCTGCCTCCGGACAAGGTCGCCGCGGTGGACGAGTTCGACGCGGTGGTGCTGGGCAGCGCGGTCTACATGGGCCAGTGGATGAAACCGCGCGCGAGTTGGCAGAACGCTCCGCCGGCGCGTTGGTTGCCCGGCCGGTCTGGTTGTTTTCCAGTGGCCCGATCGGCGAACCGGCCAAGCCCGCCGAAGACCCCGTAGACGTCAGCACGATCCTCGAGGCCACCGAGGCCCGCGACCACCAGATCTTCACCGGCAAGCTGGCCAAAAAGGACCTCAGCTTTCCCGACCGGGCCATAGTCTCAGCCATCCGCTCCCAAGAAGGCGACTTCCGCAATTGGGCCCAAATCGCAGACTGGGCCAGAGGCATCGCCGACGCCCTGCTTTCTTGACCGCGGACCGGGGAGCTTGTGACATCGGGCGGCGTCGGCACGCTGGCGTCAGGAACGGTTGGGGACGATCAGGCCGGTCTCGTAGGCGAGGAATGACCGCCGGCACTCGGTCGCGCAGCGCGAGTTTTGGTCAGGATTCGAGTGACGCGGGCGTTTTCGGTGCATGTCGCGATCGGCACCGGTGGGCCAGGCCACGTCGGCGTCGAAGTCTTTAAGGCGTGTGCTATTACGCTGAGCGGACGGCCGTCGGCCGCCGCAGGAGCGAGGGGGACCTTCGATGTCAGATAGCGCCGCCGCTGCCCTAACACCACCAAGCGAGCTGACCCTCCAAGCGCCGGAACCGGTCAAGGCAGTCGAGCCAGCCAAAGCGGGCGGCATGGTGCCCATTCCCGCGGCGGCGCTGCCGGCGCTGGACCAGAAGGTGGCGGACTACGCCGACTCGATCGTCACCCTGGACGTCCATTCGCCGGCGTTCACGGCCAAAGCCGACGACGTCCGGACGATGGGTAATGACGAGATCCGTGCCTCGGCGGAGACGTCCAACAAGTTGCTGGCTTCGCCGGTGCGCGCCATGCAGAAGAACAGCGACACCGGCGCGGTCGCCACCACGCTGATCGACCTGCGTCGCACGGTCGAGGACCTCGACCCCAAGCAGGCCACCGGCATCAAGAAGCTGCTCGGCATGATCCCGTTGGGCGACAAGCTGCGGGACTACTTCCACAAG
>JBPYES010000111.1:0-14391 GCA_051984825.1 Jatrophihabitantaceae bacterium | reverse complement strand
TTAGCGACGACGGGCACGGTGGCGCGCGCGTCGGCGCCGGCACCGGCCTCTCCGGTCTGGACGACCGGGTGCGCACCGTGGACGGACAGCTGTCCATCGAAAGCCCACAGGGCGGTCCGACGACGATCACGGTCGAGTTGCCGGTGAGGAGCTGAGGGATGCGCATCGTCATCGCGGAAGACACCGCGATCTTGCGTCACGGGCTGGCACAACTGCTCACCGATCGCGGCCATGAGGTCGTAGCGACGGTACGCGACGGCGACGCGCTGCGTGCCGCGGTGGCCGAGCACGTCCCGGACGTTGCTGTCGTCGACGTCCGGATGCCGCCGAGCTTCACCGACGAGGGCCTGCGGGCCGCCATCGCGATCCGCCGGGAACGCCCGGGGGTGGGTGTGCTGGTGTTCTCGCAATGGATCGAGACACGGTATGCCGCCGAGCTGCTTGCCACGTCCTCCTCAGGCGTCGGGTACCTGCTCAAGGACCGCGTCGCCGATGTCGGCGAGTTCCTCGAGGCACTTGCCCGCGTGGCCGCGGGCGGCACCGCGCTCGACCCCGAGGTGGTCACCCAGCTCCTGGGTGCCAGCAGGCGGGGCGATGCCCTCGCGGTGCTCACGCCCCGCGAGCGCGAGGTGCTCGGCCTCATGGCCGAGGGCCGCTCCAACGCGGCCATCGCGCGGCGCCTGGTCGTCACGGACCGGGCAGTCGAGAAGCATGTGGCCAATATCCTGACCAAGCTCGACCTGCCGCCCTCCGAGGAAGATCACCGGCGGGTGCTCGCCGTGCTGCGATATCTCGACTCTTAATGGCGGGCGCTCGTAAGGGTCATTACAGTGTTGCTATGAGTGAGCTTCGCATCGGCACCGCAGAGCGGGAGCGCGCGGCAGCCGATCTCGGCGAGCATCTGGCCGCCGGTCGGCTCACCACCGAGGAGTTCGACGAGCGCGTACAGCGTGCGTACCAGGCCCGCACCGGATCGGACCTCGCGCCGCTGTTCGCCGACCTGCCCGAGCTCAACCCGCCACAGCCGCCACGCCCCCGAACTAACTGGTGGCCGGCGGTCATCATTCTGCTCGTCGTTGCGTGCATTGCCTGGGTTGCGGTCCTGCGCGTGCCGCCGTTCTTCCTGTTCCCCTTCCTCTGGATCTTCTTCATCGGGCGCCGATTCGGCGGTCCACGTTTCGGCGGCCGCCCCTTCGCACAGCGCCGCTACTGAGGCAGCCGGGCCTTAGCGGATCTGGCCGTCGCCGGTAACGACCCACTTCGTGGTCGTGAGTTCGGGGAGTCCCATCGGCCCTCGGGCGTGCATCTTCTGCGTCGAAATGCCGATCTCGGCGCCGAAACCGAACTCGCCGCCGTCGGTGAACCGCGTCGATGCGTTGACCATGACGGCAGCCGAGTCGACCCGCGCGACGAAGCGCCGCGCCATGTCGAGGTCGCGAGTGACGATCGCCTCGGTGTGCCCGGACGACCACTGACGGATGTGGGCGATCGCGTCGTCGACGTCGTCGACGACCCGGGCTGCTAGGTCGAGGGACAGGTATTCGGTGGCCCAGTCGTCGTCCGTGGCCGCTGTGGCGCCCGCCGCGGCGAAGGCATCGTCGCCGTGCAGCGTCACACCGCTCGCCTGCAGTGCCGTGACGACCCGCGGCAGGAACTCAGCGGCCACGGCGCGATGCACAAGCAGCGTCTCTGCGGCGTTGCACACGCTCGGTCGGGACGTCTTGGCGTTGAGGACAATGCGCTCGGCCATGTCGAGATCGGCGGCGGCGTCGACATACACGTGGACGTTGCCCACCCCGGTCTCGATCACCGGAACCGTCGCGTTCTCCACCACGTAGCTGATCAACCCGGCGCCGCCGCGCGGGATGATCAGGTCGACCAGGCCGCGGGCGCCGAGCAGGTGCCCCACCGTCGCGCGATCGCTGCCAGGCACGAGCTGCACGGCGTCGCGGGGCAGGCCGGCCTTCTCGGCCGCGCCGGCGAGCACCTCGACGAGTGCAGCGTTCGACCGGTACGCGGAGCCTGATCCACGCAGCAGCACCGCGTTGCCGCTCTTGAGTGTCAGCCCGGCGGCGTCGACGGTGACGTTGGGCCGTGCCTCGTAGACGATCGCGATCACGCCTATGGGCACCCGGATCTGCCGGATCTCCAAGCCGTTCGGCCGCGTATAGCCCCGGACCACCTCGCCTACCGGATCGGGCAGCGCCGCGATCTCCCGCAGGCCTGTTGCCATGGCCGCGACGCGTTCTCGGGTGAGCGTGAGCCTGTCGAGCAGTGCCTCGGGGGTGCCACCGGCCCGTCCGGCGGCGACGTCGTCTGCGTTTGCGGAGAGCACCACGTCGGTCGCCTCGACAAGCGCATCGGCCATCGCGAGCAGCGCCGCGTCCTTGGCGCCGCGCGTCAGCGGGGCAAGCTCGGCGGCAGCGTCCCGCGCCCGCAGCGCGACGGCGCGGACGTCCTCAGCGGTCGTGTCGGCCATGCCCCCAGGCTACGGCGTCGTCGCAGCTCAGGTCAGATCGTCATCCACCAGATTGGCATAACCGGACTGGCCACTCCGGTTTGGATGGTAGGACTCCATGACCGGGTTGGACAGCCCGTTGATCCACTCGACCTTGTCGCAGACGGCGTGTCCGAGGAACGCCTGCTCCGGGTTGACGAAGCCGAACCCGTGCGCCGAGGCCCGGCCGGCCGTGGTGCTGTCCAGCAAATCCGCTGTCTGGTTGAGGATCGACTCGTCATGCGGGCTGAACCAGGTGGCCGCATTGCAGTCCACGCCGTTGAACAGCCGCGGATAGCCGACCACGGTGACGCGCGCAGTCGTGGCATGCGCGTGGATCGCGTTGTAGAGCGCGTCGAGTCGTCCCGGCAGCGTGTTGCGGATGATGGTCTGCGCGTTCGTCACGGCCTTGTCGCAGTTGCCCAGCCATGACGGCTCGGCACACGTGGTGATCACCGATGAGAAGTTCGCGTCGTTGCCGCCGACCTGCACGGTGACCCATCGGGTCGAGCTCGTCAGTCCGGTCAGCTGCTTGTTCTGAACGTCGGCCGCCTTGGCGCCACTGCACGCGTTGAACGTCAGGGTTGCGCCGACGCGTGCCGCGTCGAGCACCGCGTAGGCGTACGGCGAGCGGTAACACGAGCCACTGTCGCTGTAATAGGAACGGCTGCCGACACCCGCGGCATACGAGTCGCCGAGCGCTGCGTACTGCGACGTCGCGGCAGCGGGCACGGCGGCCGCGGCCATTGCAGCGAACATTCCCAGTGCTGCCAGGGCGGCGATTCCTACGCTGACCGACCGTCTCATGACCGCCGCCCTCCTCCACCGAACTTCGCGTAACGCCACTATGCCGTCACGAAAAGTAGAACGGAAGACCCTCCTACAAGAGGACAAGGTCGTCGCGGTGAACGACCTCGCGGCGGAATTCGGCAGGCAGATCGCGGGTCTTGCGGCCCAGCAGGGCAGGCAGGTCTGCGGAGTCGTAGCTGACCAGGCCGCGGCCGACGACCGCCCCATCGGGGCCGAGCAGCTCGACCGGATCACCCGATTCGAAGTCGCCACTTACCTCGACGATGCCGGCCGGTAGCAGCGACGCCCGGCGTGCCACCACAGCGGTGACCGCTCCGGCGTCGAGCATTAGCTGGCCACGCGGCGTGGTGGCGTGCTGCAGCCAGAACAGCCGTGACGCGGTGCGGTCGGCCGTGGGATGGAACGCCGTGCCGTCCCGGCCGTCCAGCGCGTTGGCGACCGATGTCGCCGCGGCGAGCAACACCGGGATGCCCGAGCTCGTCGCGATCGTGGCAGCCTCGATCTTGGTCGCCATGCCACCGGTACCCACGCCGCTGCCACCGCCGCGCAGCCGCACTGCGTCGAGCTCGTCGAGCGAGTGCACCTCGGTCAGCGGACGCGCTCCGGTACGGCGCGGGTCGGCGGTGTAGAGACCGTCCACATCGGACAGCAGCACCAGCGCATCGGCGCGAACCAGGTGCGCGACGAGCGCGGCCAGCCGGTCGTTGTCGCCGAAGCGAATCTCATGCGTGGCCACCGTGTCGTTCTCGTTGACGATGGGGATGACCCCGAGCGCCAGCAGGCGTTCCAGGGTGCGGCTGGCGTTGCGGTAATGGCCGCGACGGTGCAGGTCGTCGGCGGTCAGCAGCACCTGACCCACCGTCAGCCCGTGCCGGCCGAACGCCGCCGCGTAGCGCTCGGCGAGCAGCAGCTGGCCGACACTGGCGGCCGCCTGCTGGGTGGCGAGGTCGCGGGGACGCGCTCGCAGCTGCAGCGGCGCGATGCCGGCCGCGATCGCGCCGGACGAGACGAGCACGACCTGCCGTCCCGCACTACGGTGTACGGCCAGCGCGTCGACGAGCGCGCCGAGCCGCGCCGGGTCGAGGCGGCCGCGCGAGGTGAGCGACGACGAGCCGACCTTGACGACGACCCGCTGCGCCGCGGCGATCGCCTCACGCGTCATGTTTCGTCGTCCGTGTGCTGCCGACGAGCCCGCTTGGCGGCGAGCCGTTCGGCCGCGCGCACCCGGTTCGGGTGCTCCAGCCGCTCGTCCGTGCCGCGCCGGCTCGGCCGGTATTCCTTGTCGGCAAGGGCGGACGCCGGCTCGAAGTCAAACGTGACGCCGGCGATCGTTACGGCCGTACCGGGCTGCGCACCGAGGCGGCCGAGCTCGTCCTCGACGCCGAGGCGAGCCAACCGGTCGGCCAGGTATCCGACGGCCTCGTCGTTGTCGAAGTCGGTCTGGCGCACCCAGCGCTCGGGCTTCTTCCCGTGCACAACGAACCCCTCGGCGTCTGCGTCGACGGTGAAGCCGGCGTCGTCGACCGGGCGGGGGTGCAGAACAGGGCGCGTCTCGGGGATCGGATGCGCCGCGCGGTCGGCGGTGACCTCCGTGGCGAGCGCAAATGCCAGTTCACGGAGCCCGGCATGGCTCGCCGCCGACACCTCGAACACCGGCAGCCCGCGCCGCTCCAGCTCCGGGCGTACGAGCCGGGCCAGCTCGGCCGCCTCTGGCACGTCGATCTTGTTCAGGGCGACGAGCCGCGGCCGGTCACGCAGATCACCCAGCGTTCCCTCGTAGCGGGACAGCTCGTGCTCGATCGCGTCCACGTCGCTGATCGGGTCGCGACCCGGCTCGAGCGTGGCGCAATCGACGACATGCAGCAGGACTGCACATCGCTCCACGTGCCGCAGGAAGTCGAGACCGAGGCCCTTTCCCTCGGCGGCCCCCGGGATGAGCCCGGGAACATCGGCCATCGTGAACGTCGTATCGCCGGCGCTGACCACGCCGAGGTTAGGCACCAGGGTCGTGAACGGGTAGTCGGCGATCTTGGGGCGGGCCGCTGACATCGCGGCGATCAGCGACGACTTGCCCGCACTAGGGAAACCGACCAGGCCGACATCAGCCACGCTCTTGAGTTCCAGGACGAGGTCGCGTTCCTCGCCCGGCTCGCCGAGTAGCGCGAAGCCGGGTGCCTTGCGCCGCGGCGAGGCCAGTGCGGCGTTGCCGAGCCCGCCCCGGCCGCCGCGCGCGGCGACGAATCGGGAGCCCACGCCGGTCAGGTCGGCGAGGACCTCGCCGTGTTCGTCGAGCACGACCGTACCGTCCGGTATGGCGAGTTCCAGGTCGGCGCCGTCCGCGCCGTTGCGGTTGCTCCCGGCTCCCTGCCTGCCGTTACCTGCGCGCTGGTGCGGGTGGTAGTGGAAGTCCAGCAAGGTGTGGACGTTGCGGTCGACGACGAGCAAGACGTCGCCGCCGCGCCCGCCATTGCCGCCGTCGGGACCACCCAGCGGCTTGAACTTCTCCCGGTGAATGGACGCGACCCCGTGGCCGCCGTTGCCGGCCCGCACGTGCAGCACGACGCGATCTATGAAGGACACGGCAGTTCGCCTCGCTTTCCACGAATCGGGCGGGCGCCGGGATATCCCGGGGCCCGCCCTGGCGGTACTGCTGCGCGGGACCCCTCAGGACCCCGGAACGACGCTGACCATCTTGCGGCCGCGCGACTGGCCGTACTGCACGCTGCCTTCGACCAGTGCGAACAGGGTGTCGTCGCCGCCACGCCCGACGTTCACGCCGGGATGGAACTTGGTGCCGCGCTGGCGGACCAGAATCTCACCGGCGTGCACGACCTGGCCGCCGAACCGCTTGACGCCAAGCCGCTGCGCGTTGGAGTCGCGGCCGTTGCGCGAACTGGACGCGCCCTTCTTGTGTGCCATCTCTACTTCTTCCCGGCTGCGATGTCGGTGACCTTGAGCTGTGTCAGCGGCTGACGGTGCCCCAGCCGCCGGTGGTAACCGGTCTTGTTCTTGAACTTGTGGATGCTGATCTTCGGGCCCTTGGTTTGCGCAACGACCTCGGCCGTGACGTTCACCTTGGCCAGCTTGTCGGCCTCGTGGGTGACTGCACTGCCGTCGACGAGCAGCACGGCCGGCAACGCGACCTCGTCCCCGGGAGCGGCGTCGAGCTTCTCCACGCTGATGAGATCGCCGACGTTGACCTTGTACTGCTTGCCGCCGGTCTTGACGATGGCGTACATCAGGACTGTCCACTCCTCGGATTCGCGCCGCGATCGGCGCACGCAATAGCGGCCCACCACACGATGGGCCGACATCCAGATTACGGCACGCCGGCTGTGCCCGGCAAAGCGGGCCGCTGGGCCCGCTGCGCTCCGCGCGGCTATTGGGCTGCCGGCACCGGCGGTCCCGCGGGACGGCTCGCCGCCCGACGCCGACGGCGCGGGCGACTGGCGGGCTCGGCCGACTCCATCGGCTCGGCGGTCTCGGCCGGCGCGGTGCTTTCGGCCGGCTCGGTGCTTTCGGCCGGCTCGGCGCTGGGCGCAGTTTCGGCCAGCTCGGCAGTGTCAGCGGTTTCCGCCGAGACCAAGACCGACTCCGCGGACTCGGTCGGGTTCGTGCCGGCGATGGCTGCCATGGCGCTGGCTGCGGCGCGGCGCTGCTCGTCGTTCACCGCCGGCTCGGCGGCCTCAGGCTCGCTCGCCTTGCCGCGCCTGCCGCGCCGGCGCGGCGCCTTCTCCTCGCCGCCGCTGGAGCGGCGCATGTCGAGGGGCTCCGTGTGCACCAGCACTCCGCGCCCGCCGCACGTCGGGCACGTCTCGCTGAACGCCTCGAGCAGCCCTTCGCCGACTCGCTTACGCGTCATCTGCACCAGGCCGAGGGACGTGACCTCGGCGACCTGGTGCTTGGTGCGGTCTCGTCCCAGGCACTCGGTGAGCCGCCGTAGCACGAGCTCACGGTTCGACTCGAGGACCATGTCGATGAAGTCGATCACGATGATGCCGCCGACATCTCGCAGCCGCAGCTGGCGGACGATCTCCTCGGCGGCCTCGAGGTTGTTGCGGGTGACCGTCTGCTCGAGGTTGCCGCCGGATCCGACGAATTTGCCGGTGTTCACGTCGATGACCGTCATCGCCTCGGTGCGGTCGATCACCAGCGAGCCACCCGACGGCAGCCACACCTTGCGGTCGAGCGCCTTGACCAGCTGCTCGTCGATCCGCAGATCGTGGAACAGGTCGGTGTCCGCGGTGTGCTGTACCACCCGGTCGGCCAGGTCCGGAGCGACGTCCTTGACGTAGCTGGAGATCGTCTCCCACGCCTCCGTACCCGAGACGATCAGCTGCCGGAAGTCTTCGTTGAATACATCACGCACGACCCGGATCGCGAGATCAGGCTCGCCGTACACCAGCGTCGGCGCCGTCTTGGGCTTGGCAGCAGTGCGCTCGATCGACGCCCACTGTGCCTTGAGCCGCTCGACGTCGTGGGTCAGGTCGTCCTCGCTGGCGCCCTCCGCCGCGGTGCGGACGATCACGCCTGCGTCTTCGGGGACGATCTTCTTCAGGATCGTCTTGAGCCGGTGCCGCTCGGTGTCCGGCAGCTTGCGGCTAATGCCGGTCATGCCCCCACCCGGCACATACACGAGGAACCGCCCCGGCAGCGAAACCTGGCTGGTGAGCCGCGCCCCCTTGTGACCGATCGGATCCTTGGTGACCTGGACCAGCACGGCGTCGCCCGGCGACAGTGCGTTCTCGATGGCACGGGCCTTGCCTTCGAGCCCGGCAGCATCCCAATTGACCTCGCCGGCATAGAGCACGCCATTGCGGCCCTTGCCGATATCGACGAACGCTGCCTCCATACTCGGCAATACATTCTGAACACGGCCAAGATAGACGTTACCGACATAAGAGGTTGCCGTCGCGCGGGTGACATAGTGCTCGACGAGGATCTTGTCTTCGAGAACGCCGATCTGGGTGCGCTCGCCGTTCTGGCGCACCGCCATGACGCGGTCGACAGCCTCGCGCCGGGCGAGAAACTCCGCCTCGGTGAGAATCGGCGCACGGCGGCGTCCGGACTCGCGCCCGTCACGGCGCCGCTGGCGCTTGGCCTCGAGCCGGGTCGAGCCCTTGACGCCGCGCACTCCGTCACCGTCGTCGGCTTCGCGCGGTTCGCGCACGTGTACGACGGTATTGGGCGGATCGTCGCTCGCCGGCTCCTCGTCGTCGGTCCCAGCCTTGCGACGACGCCGACGGCGGCGCCGGGTTGCCGGGGACTCGGCCTCCTCCTCCTCCGCGTCGGCCGGCGCCTCGACCTCGGCGGCCGGCTCCTCCTCGATCTCCTCGAGTTCTTCGCCCTCGGCGTCCGACTCGGCGGTGCTGCCCTCTCGGCCGCGCCCGCCCCGGCCGCGCCGGCCACGACGGCGCCTCCGTCGCGCCCCTGAGGCCTCTTCCGCGGCCGCCTCACGGATCTCCTCGGGCTCTTCGTCCACCTCGGCGGCGACGTCTACGGCGACCTCCTCGGCCACCGCTGCGGGCTCCGCCTTCGGTTGTCTACGCCGCCTCGCGGCCGGCGTCGGCGCCTCGGGGGCAGCGGCCACGAACAGGACCGCGGGTGCGCCCGCAGGCACGACGGCCGGCTCCACCAGAGCCGGCGGGGCCTCGGGCTGGGTGGTCGTGGATTCGGGTTCTGGCGCGGCCGCCTTGGCGGCTCGCTTGCTGGCCCGCTTACGCGGTGCGGCCTTGGCAGCCGTTTTCGCGGGTGGTTCGGCGGCCTCCGCCGCCGGCTCCGCGGCGGGCTTGGCAGCGGCCTTCGCCGCGGCCGTCTTCTTCGCCGCTGTGGTCTTCTTCGCCACGGTTGTCTTCTTCGCCGCGGTCGCCTTCTTCGCCGCGGTCGCCTTCTTCGCCGCCGCCTTGCGGGGCGTGCGCTGCCGCTTGGGCGCCGCCTCCGCCTCGGCCTGGGCGGTCTCAGATTCAGGTAATGCAGTTGGGTCTTCCGGTTCGAGCATGTGCTCGGATCACTCCGTTTCGGCCTCCGGGCGCTGCCGTCGACAGGCATATCCGCCTGTCCGAGCCGCGACCGCACAGAGGCGGTTGAGGCGAACCACCACGGGGCGGCTCGCAAAGTCTGCTGGCCCGCTTGGGACCACGTGCACGCGTCCGGTCAGGGACTACGGCGCCGCCTCACGCGCCACACGGTCGGCAGCGAGCGGGTCACCGATCGCGCCGGATCCGTCGAGCGGCCCCTGCGCCAAACGCACCGCCCGGTAGTTCCACCGCGGTGCGTCACGGGCGAGACCGGCGACGGTGCGTAACGCTGCGAGTACGTCGTCGGGTCGCGGAGCTGGCGTGACCAGCCGAACGACCAGGTCCAGTATCGCACGCCCGTCCGTCTCGCCGGTGAGCGACGCGGCCAGCACCGGGCTCCGCGCGTCGATCATCCGCCGCCCGTCCTTGGTGAGCCGCTCTACGCCGACCTCGTCGGCGCCAAGAAAATCGGCCAGGGCGCGGGCGACCAGTCCAGGATCCGCGTCGATCTCGATCCGCCAGGCGGCGGCCTCCATCCGGTCGGTCAGCGACCCGCCACCGGCCTCGACGGCGTCGAGCACGTCGATACCCTCCGGCAAGGCGGCGTCGATCGCGGCGCGCAGCGCGTCGACATCCACCGGCGACGCCAGCCCGATCTCCAGGTACTCGGCCTCACTGGCGACCCCGGTCGGGGCAGCCCCGACGTAGGACACCTTGGGGTGGGGCGTGAACCCGGCCGAGTACGCCATCGGAACGACGGCCCGGCGCAATGCTCGCTCGAACGCGCGCGCGAAGTCACGATGCGAGGCGAACCGCATCCGGCCGCGCTTGGCGTAGCGCAGCCGCACCCGCTGCACCACTGGGGGCGGGGGTGGTCCTTCAGGGGTACGCCGGGACACGGCCCCTAGTGTCCCGCGCCGGCGAGGGAGCGGGCGACGTCGTCAGCGACCGCGCGGCGCACCGGATTGATCGACCCCCAGGATCGGCAGGGGTGCACCGCATTGGTGAGCAGGATCGTGAACGTGGCCGTCGCCGGGTCGATCACGATCGCGGTGCCGGTGAAGCCGGTGTGGCCGGCGGTGGCAGGCGTGGCGAGCGCGCCCATGTACCAGTCCCGGTTGAGCTCGAAGCCCAGACCCTGCGGCTGCGCACCGAGGTGCGCGTTGTGGTCGGTCAACAGCTGCGCCACCGCGCCGTCGGAGAGGATGCGTACGTCCCCGTACCGGCCGCCGTTGAGCATGGTCTGTGCCAGGATCGCGAGGTCGTCGGCGTCGGAGAACACCCCGGCGTGACCGGCCACTCCCCCGAACGCCCAGGCGTTCTCGTCGTGGACGACGCCGCGCACCATTCCTCGCGGTGGATTCGTCTGGTATTCCTGCGCCGCAATCCGGGGCAGCAGGCTTCGGGGCGGATTGAACGTCGTGCTGGTCATCGCCAGGGGACCGGTGATCCTGTCGCGCACGAGCACGTCCAGCGACGTGCCGGTGAGCGCCTCCGCGGCGAGCGCGAGCACGATCAGATTGCGGTCGGCGTAGTAGTGGCGCACACCGGGCGGCGCCGCCGGGACGGTGTCGAGGACAGCACCGGCACGCTCGTCGTCCGGCAGCTGCCAGAGCGAAGGCGCCGGATCGGGTCGTAGCCCGGACGTGTGGGTTAGCAACTGCTCGACGGTGATGCCGCTCTTGCCATGGGAGGCGAATGCCGGAAGGAAGGCGGCCACGGGCGCGGCGAGGTCGAGCCGCCCTTGGTCGACCAGCGTCATTGCGACGATCGACGTGAACAGCTTCGTCAGCGACGCCAGGTCGTAGATCGTGTCGGGGCTCGTGGGGACGCGCTGCTCAGGCGACAGCAGGGTCGGCGTCGCGTCCGCGTAGCGGACGGCGTAGCCGAATGCTTCCTTTTTGACGATCCGGCCGCCGTGACCGACCAGCACCACGGCCCCCGGAAACAACGGCCGGTTGGCGCTGCCCTGCGGTTGCATGCCGGCCGCAACGTGGGCCGAGATCTGGTCGATCGGCCCCGGGAGCAGGCCCACGTCCGCGGGGGTCGCGGGCCGCAGCGTCTCGGCCGGAGCGGGGTCGCGAGCGGGCGGGTCACTCGTCAAGCGGCATCAGCATCAGCTCGTCCGCGGCGCCGAAACCGACCCGGGCGTAGAGCGGCCTGGCCCGCTCGCTCGGGCTCAGCACGAGCCGGGCGTACCCGCGCTCGCGGGCCGTGCTGATGGCCGCTTCGAGGAGTTCGCGGCCGATGCCGCCGCTTCGGTGGGCCGCCAGGACGAAGACGTTGCTGACGTAGCCCCACGAGGAGGCCCTCCGCCCGGGACGCGGCATGCGGTGGAACTCGACCACGTTCAGCATCCCGATCGGCTCCGCCCCGAGCGTCGCGATCCACGTCAGCCGCCGGCCTGCCTCATTGGCGTACCAGTTGGCGACGTCGCGCTCGAACGCACCACCGTCGTCGATCGGCCCGGCGTCCTCCTCGACCCAGGCACGGCGCAGCGCGGCGAGCGCGCCGACATCGGCCGCAGTCGCGCGGCGAACCGTCATCGCGGTGCGAGCGGCAGCAAGGCACGGCCGGTCGGGCCGACCTGGATGTCGGTGCCCATCGTTGTGCAGACGCCGCAGTCGAAGCACGGCGTCCATCGGCAATCGTCCTGCTCGAACTCGGCAAGCGAGTCCTGCCAGTCGTCCCAGAGCCACTGCTTGTCCAACCCCGAATCGAGGTGGTCCCAGGGCAGCACCTCGTCGGAGTCGCGCTCGCGCGTCGTGTACCAGTCGAGGTCGACCCCGGCGCTGACGCAGGCCTTTGTCCAGCGCTCGAACGAGAAGTGCTCGCTCCACCCGTCGAAGCGGCCACCGTCTCGCCACACCGCCTCGATCACCGCGCCGACCCGGCGGTCACCGCGTGAGAGCAGCCCTTCGATCACCGACGGCTGACCGTCGTGGTAGCGCATGCCGACGTTGCGGCCTAGCGAACGGTTGGCGTTGATCGCATCGCGAAGCTTTCGCAGCCGGGTGTCGATCACCTCCGGCGAGGCCTGGGCCGCCCACTGGAACGGGGTGTGCGGCTTTGGGATGAACCCGCCGATCGACACGGTGCAGCGGATGTCCTTGCTACCACTGGCTTCCCGGCCCGCCCGGATCACGTCGTGCGCCATGTCGGCGATCTCGAGGACGTCCTCGTCCGTCTCGGTGGGCAGGCCGCACATGAAATAGAGCTTCACCTGCCGCCAGCCCTGTGCGTACGCCGTGGCGACGGTACGGATCAGGTCGTCCTTGGTGACCATCTTGTTGATCACCCGGCGAAGCCGCTCCGATCCGCCCTCCGGGGCGAACGTCAACCCGGACGGGCGGCCGTTACGGGAGAACTCGTTGGCGAGGTCGATGTTGAACGCGTCGACGCGGGTCGAGGGCAGTGATAGCGACACCCGCTCGTCCTCGTAGCGATCGGCAAGCTGCTTGGCCATCGGGCCGATCTCGGAATGGTCGGCGCTGGAGAGCGACAGCAGGCCGACCTCCTCGAAGCCGGTGGCCCGCAACCCCTCCTCGACCATCGAGCCGATCGTGGTGATCGAACGCTCGCGCACCGGGCGGGTGATCATGCCGGCCTGGCAGAACCGGCAGCCCCGCGTGCAGCCGCGGAAGATCTCGACGCTCATCCGCTCGTGCACGGATTCCGCCAGTGGGACAAGGGGTGTCTTCGGATACGGCCACTCGTCGAGGTTCATGACGGTGTGCTTGCTGACCCGCTCCGGCACGCCGTCGCGGTTCGGCGTCACCGCGGCAATGCGCCCGTCCGCCAGGTAGCTCACGTCGTAAAAGCGCGGCACGTAAACGCCGCCGGTGCGCGCCAGCCGCAGCAGCACCTCGTCACGGCTCGCGCCCTCGCGCTTCGCGTCCCGGATGATGTCGGTGATCGTTGCGACCGCCTGCTCGCCGTCGCCGAGCACCGCAGCGTCGATGTAGTCGGCGATCGGCTCGGGATTGAACGCGGCGTGGCCGCCGGCCATGACGATCGGATGTGAATCGTCGCGATCGCGCGCGAAAAGCGGTATGCCGGCGAGGTCCAGCGCGGTGAGCAGATTCGTATAGCCCAGCTCGGTCGCGAACGACACTCCGAGCACGTCGAAGGCGGCCACCGGTCGGTGCGCATCGACGGTGAACTGGCCGACGCCATGCTCGCGCATCAGCGCTTCGAGGTCCGGCCACACCGAATAGGTGCGCTCGGCCAGCGCGTCGTCGCGCTCGTTGATCACCTCATACAGGATCTGGACGCCCTGGTTCGGCAGGCCCACCTCGTACGCGTCCGGGTACATCAGTGCCCAGTGCACCGCCACGTCGTCCCAGCCCTTGACGCGAGCGTTCAGCTCGCCGCCGACGTACTGGATCGGCTTGCTGACCAGAGGCAGCAGCGGCTCCAGCCGCTCGAACAACGACTCCACGCGGACCAATGGTACGAGCCGGGTGACCGGCCTCGATCAGACGACGGGCCGTTGTGTCGTCGAGTACCGCGCGACGGCCAGCAACAGGCCCACGGCCAGCGACTGCGCGAACATCGACGAGCCGCCGTAGGAGACGAACGGCAGCGGCAATCCGGTCACCGGCGTCAGGCCCAGGTTCATGCCGATGTTCTGGAACGCCTGGAACGCGAACCAGCAGACGACGCCGACCGCGACGAGCCGGCCGGCCTGGTCCGCGTCACGCGCGATGCGCAGGCCACGCCAGCAGAGCACGCCGAACAACACGATGATCAGGCCGGCGCCGACGAGCCCGAACTCCTCCCCCGCCACCGAGAAGATGAAGTCCGTCTGCTGCTCCGGCACATAGCCGCCGTTGGTCTGCGGTCCGTGGAACAGCCCGGTGCCGAAGAGCCCGCCGTTGGCGATCGCGATGTGCGCTTGCGTGATGTTGTAGGACGCGCCCTGTGGGTCGAGGCTCGGGTTCGTGAACGACTTGAACCGATCGAGCTGATAGCTGTGCAGGACGCCGGCCTTGATCGCGAACACCGCAGCCAGGATCCCGAGCACGAGAAGACCGATCATCCACCGCGCGCGCACGCCGGCCATGA
>JBPYES010000110.1:0-26927 GCA_051984825.1 Jatrophihabitantaceae bacterium | reverse complement strand
TGCCCAGCTGGCTGGTGAAGAAGACTCGAGCGCCCTCGCCCCACGGCAACCGCACGCCCAGCCCGGCGAGTACCTCCCGCCAGAGCGGGAACGTCGCGGCGGTGCCTGCCGCGCCGATGGCGAGGCTGAGCAGCATGGGCCACACGCCGACGCGCTGGAGCGCGTCAGCGAACGCGTGACGTTCCCGGTAGATTGCGTACGCCGCGCCCAGCACGACGGCGGCGACGGTGGCCACCGCCACTGCCTTCCGCCGGGCGCTGCCCTGGGATTTCGCCGAGCGCGCACCAGCGTCCACCGCGCTGTGGCGCACCGGGACTCCTTCCACCGAGGAGAAATCGTAACGTGACGATCGGTAGACGGCTGCGCATCCTGGGCTTCGGCACGTACGACACTGCCCGGCATCCCCGCGCCGGCGTCGTCCTCGCCGGCCTCCGGGCGCGCGGCGCAGACGTCGTGGAAGCGAACGCGCCACTGCGGATGAGCACCGCTGAGCGGGTCGCAATGCTGGGCAGGCCGTGGCAGGCGCATCGGCTGGTCCGGCAGATCCTCTCTCAGTGGTGGACCATCGGCCGCCGCGGCCGCTATCTCGCCCAGCAAGGCCGCCCTGACGCGGTCGTCGTCGGCTACCTCGGCCACTTCGACGTGATGCTTGCGAGACTCCTGTTCCCGCGCAGCACCATCGTGCTCGACCTGCTGATCTTCGCCGCCGATACCGCGCGTGACCGCCGCATGCCTTCCGGGGTCCGGCTCTGGCTGCTGGGCCGCTTGGACGCCACCGCGGCAGCGTGCGCGGACGTCGTCATGGTCGACACCGCCGAGCAGGCAGCCATGCTGCCGACCAGACAGCGGCACAAAGCCGTGGTCGTGCCGGTTGGCGCCTCCGCCGAGTGGTTCGCGGCGCCGAGCGGCAGCACCGCCCCGGAGCTGCGGGTGGTCTTCTTCGGACTCTTCACACCTCTGCAGGGCACGACGGTCATCGGTGAGGCGCTGGCCAAGCTCGCCGGCCGCGCCGACATTCACGTCACGATGATCGGCACCGGCCAGGACAGTGAGGCAGCACGCAGTGCAGCCGCCCTGAACCGGCAGATCACCTGGCTCGACTGGGTGGCGGCGGATCGGCTGCCGCAGCTCGTGGCAGAACACGACATCTGCCTCGGCATATTCGGCACCGGGCCCAAGGCGCAGCGAGTGGTGCCGAACAAGGTGTATCAGGGCGCCGCCGCCGGGTGCGCCATCGTCACCTCTGACACCGCGCCGCAGCGGCGCGCCCTCGGCGACGCGGCCGTCTTCGTCCCGGCCGGCAACCCCGCCGCGCTGGCGGACGCGCTCGGCGCACTGGCCGACGATCGACCCCGGTTGGCCGCACTGCGCGACACGTCGGCAGCGCTGGCAACTCGAGAATTCAGCGGACCTGCAATAGTCGAGCCCTTGTGCGAACTATTAGGAGGCAACATATGACGTCCCGACCGCCATTGGCGCCAAGGGCTGCCCTGCGGTGGTCTGTGGTGCGCCGACTGCTCGACGACATTCAGCCGCGTAGGGTGCTGGAACTCGGCTGCGGCCAGGGGAGCGTCGGCGCTCGGATTGCCCAGCGAGCCGAGTACACAGGCTGCGAGCCGGACGCCGATTCCTGCGCGGTTGCGCGGCAGCGCATCGAGCCGTTGGGCGGCACAGTCCTCCACGGCACGTCCGAGCTGGTGGGCGAGGACGCCGCATTCGACGTGGTGTGTGCGTTCGAGGTGATCGAGCACCTGGAAGACGACATCGGTGCGCTGACTGACTGGGTAACGCGCTTGGCGCCGGGCGGCACGGTGATCGTCTCGGTGCCCGCTTGGCCCGGGCGATTCGGGCCCATGGATGAGGTGGCCGGCCATTACCGCCGGTACACGCCTGAGCAGCTCGAAGCCGTGCTTGTGAAGGCGGGATGCGTCGACCCGCGACATGTGCTCTACGGCTGGCCACTGAGCTACGTCACGGAGACGACCTGGAACTGGATCGCCCGCCGCCGGGGCGTCGGGGACCGCGACAGCATGTCCGAGCGCTCGGCCGGCAGCGGCCGCATGTTCCAGCCAGGGCCACGCATGGGCTCGCTGGTCAGGGTCGGTGTGGCCCCGTTCGCCGTTATGCAGCGGATGCGTCCGACGTCCGGCACCGGGCTGATCGGCGTGGCGCAGCGCGCCAGCTGAGCGTCACACGAGGTCTGCGTACAGCGCCCAGGCACGTGCGGCGACCCGGTCCCAGTCGAACGCCGCTGCGCGGACGCGGCCGGCCATAGCCATCCGGTCCCGCTCGGGCGCGTCGTCGAGCAGCTTGGCGATCGCTGCGGCGAGCGCACCGGCATCGTCGCGGGGCACCACAGCCGCTGCGCCGCCCGCCACCTCGACCAGCGCAGGCGCGTCGGAGCACACGACCGGCGTGCCCACGGCCATGGCCTCGGCCACCGGCAGCCCGAAGCCCTCCGCACGGCTCGGCGCGACGAGCATCGTGGCCCGCCGCAGCACTACGGCGAGGTCCGGATCGCTCAACCGGCCCAGCACCCGCATCCGCCCCGGCGCGAGACCCGCCCGGTTCGCCGCCGCTGCCGGGTCCACACCACCCCAGCCGGCTTGTCCGACGACGACCAACGGCGGTGCCGAGGCACCGATCGTCGCCAGCGCGTCAATGAGGACGCCGAGGCCCTTGCGTGGCTCCAGGGTCGCGAGTGACAGCACGAACTGTCCCGGCAGGACCAGCGCCGCGGCGACACGCTCGGCGTACTCTGCGTCGGGCTCATCCGCAACAGCCCGCGCCACACCGGCGCCGAGCACGTGCACCGGGACGGCGTGCAGTCCGGGCACCAGAGCGGCCAGTTCGTCGGCGACCGCCTGGGTCGGCACGCCGATCGCCGCGGCAGTGCGGGCCGCGCGTTCGGCCATCGCGCGGTGCCACTGTGCTCCGCGTGGCGTCAGCGTCTCCGGATGCGTCCATGGCACCGCGTCGTGGATCGTGACCACCACCGGGTACCGCCTGCGCGGCGGCACGAGCAGCGTCGGCGCGTGCAGGAGGTCGACGGCGCGGGGCGCCGGCCCCACGCCGTGCCGCCATGCTTCGGCAAGCGCGCGCCGAGACACGGGTAGCCGCCGTGGCCCCGTAACGCCGGCGACGACGGCGGGTGCCGTGTCGCGGTGCCACGCCGTCCAGGATGTGACCGAATCGTCCGCGTTTGCGGTGCGCGCCAGGGCCGCGGTAAGCTCCACCGAGTACCGGCCGGTGCCCCCCGACACGGGCGCCAGAGCCTGCTCGAGGAAGATTGCGGCCTGCACGTCGCTTAGGCTATTCGGACGCTCCGCCGGCGCGTGCCCGACATCCCCGACAGACGAGGACGAGTATGACCGCGACGTACGAGCTGTCTCACCTCGACAAGCTCGAAGCGGAGGCCGTGCACGTCTTCCGTGAGGTCGCCGCCACGATCGAACGTCCGGCGCTGCTCTTCTCGGGGGGCAAGGACTCGGTCGTGATGCTGCACGCCGCCGCGAAGGCGTTCTGGCCGGCGCCGATCCCGTTCCCCGTCATGCACGTCGACACCGGCCACAATTTCGACGAAGTCATCGAATTCCGCGACCGCACCGTCGCGAAACTCGGGGTGCGGTTGATCGTCGCCTACGTGCAGGACGACATCGACGCCGGCCGGGTCGTCGAAGACACCGGCCCTGGCGCAACCCGCAACCGGCTCCAGACGACGACCCTGCTTCGGGGCATCGCCGAGAACCGGTTCGGCGCCGTGTTCGGCGGCGCCCGCCGCGACGAGGAGAAGGCGCGCGCGAAGGAGCGCGTGTTCAGCTTCCGCGACGAGTTCGGCCAGTGGGACCCGCGCAACCAGCGCCCCGAGCTGTGGAACCTCTACAACGGCCGGCACCGCAAAGGCGAGAACATCCGGGTCTTCCCGTTGTCGAACTGGACGGAACTCGACATCTGGTCCTACATCCGCGACAACGACATCGAGCTGCCGCCCCTCTACTACGCGCACAAGCGGCAAGTGATCGAACGCGACGGGATGCTGCTCGCCGACACCAGGTTCTTGCACCGTCTCGAGAGCGAGATCCCGTTCGACGCGACGGTGCGGTTCCGGACCATCGGCGACGCCACGTGTACCGGCTGCGTCGCGTCGCCCGCCGCGACGCCCGACGCCGTCGTCGCCGAGGTGGCGGCCGCGCGGCTCACCGAGCGGGGCGCCACCCGCGCCGACGACCGGATCTCCGAGGCAGGCATGGAAGACCGCAAGAAGGAGGGCTACTTCTGATGTCTTCTCCTCCCAAGTTGTCCGCGTGTCGTGTCGCTATCACGCCGCGACGCACGGACAACTTTGCCGGGGTGAGCTGATGTCGCAGCTGCTGCGCATCGCGACCGCGGGCAGTGTGGACGATGGCAAGTCGACACTCATCGGGCGACTGCTCTACGACTCCAAGGCCATCTTCGAAGATCAGCTCTCCGCCGTGGAGCGGACCAGCCACGAACGTGGGCACGACGGCCCGGACCTGGCGCTGCTCACCGACGGGCTGCGTGCTGAGCGCGAGCAGGGCATCACGATCGACGTCGCGTACCGCTACTTCGCCACCCCCAAGCGCAAGTTCATCATCGCCGACACCCCGGGCCACATCCAGTACACCCGCAACATGGTCACCGGAGCGTCCACGGCCGACCTGGCGATGATCCTGATCGACGCGCGCAACGGGGTGCTGGAGCAATCACGCCGCCACGCGTTCCTCGCCAGCCTGCTGGGCATTCCGCACCTGATCGTCTGCGTCAACAAGATGGACCTCGTCGACTTCTCCCAGGAGCGCTACGACGAGATTCGCGAGGAATTCCGCCGCTTCGCGATGAAGCTCGAGATCACCGACATGTCCTTCATCCCGATGTCGGCGCTCGGCGGCGACAACGTGGTGCAGCGAAGCGACGCCATGCCGTGGTACGAGGGCATGTCGCTCCTGCACCACCTCGAGGACGTGCATGTCTCCGCGGACCGCAACCTGATCGACCCGCGGTTCCCGGTGCAGTACGTGATCCGCCCGCAGCAGTCGGACTTCCGCGGCTATGCCGGCACGGTCGCCGGCGGCACCTTCAAGCCCGGCGACGAGGTCACCGTCCTGCCCTCCGGCTTCGCGACGACCGTCGAGGCGGTGTGGGGGCCGGGTGGGACCAAGGTCGACGAGGCGTTCGCCGGGCAGGCCGTGACGCTGCAACTGGCCGACCACATCGACATCGGCCGCGGCGACCTGATCTGCCGGCCGGCGAACCGCCCGCACGCCGGCCAGGACATCGATGCCTTGGTCTGCTGGCTGACGTCCGAGTCAACGCTGACTGCGGGCACCAAGTACACGCTGCAGCACACGACCCGGTCGACCCGGGCCACCGTGCAACAGTTGGACTACCGGCTCGACATCAACACGCTGCACCGCGACACGACCGCGGGGTCGCTATCGCTCAACGAGATCGGCCGCATAAGGATCCGCACGCAGCATCCGCTCAACTTCGACCCGTACCGCCGAAACCGCGACACCGGCAGCTTCATCCTCGTCGACGACGCGACCAACAACACCGTCGCCGCCGGCATGATCACCGGCCCGAGCCAGCACGAGTCGCACGTCTCGTGGCACAAGGCGACGGTCAGCCGCGAGGACCGTGCAACGCAGGGACGGACGGTGTGGCTGACGGGTCTTTCCGGATCGGGCAAGTCCACGGTGGCTGCCGAGTTGGAGCGGCGCCTGGTCGCGTCCGGACGTCCGGCGTACCTGCTCGACGGCGACAATCTGCGCCACGGGCTCAACGCCGACCTGGGATTCAGTGCCGCCGACCGGGCGGAGAACGTCCGCCGCGTCGGGGAGGTGGCGAAGCTACTCGGCGACGCCGGGGTAACGGCGATCGTGTCGCTGGTCAGCCCGTACCGCGCCGACCGCGACCTGGTCCGGGCGTCGCACGCTGAGGCGCGCATCCCGTTCACCGAGGTCTTCGTCGATACCCCGCTCGCGGTGTGCGAGGAACGCGACCCGAAGGGCTTGTACGCGAAGGCCCGGGCAGGCGAGATCGCCCACTTCACCGGCATCGACGACCCGTACGAGGCGCCGCTGTCGCCGGATCTGCTACTGCGTCCCGAACACGGCGACCCGATCGCCCAGGCGCAGCTGATCGTGCGCTTCCTCGAGTCGTGAGAGCCCGGTGACGCAGACCGACGCACGGCTCGCGGCGCGGCTGGCTGCCGGTGCCGGCGAGCTGCTGCTCGAGCTGCGCGCGACGTCCGGGCAGAGCGGCAAGGAACTCGGCGCCCGCGGCGACGCCGAATCGAACGCGTACCTGCTGGATGAGCTGGCCACGGCCCGGCCGGATGACGCGGTGCTCTCCGAGGAGTCGGCGGACAGCCCCGCGCGCCTGACCAGCCGGCGCGTCTGGATCGTCGACCCGCTGGACGGTACCCGGGAGTTCGGCATTCCCGGCCGGGACGACTGGGCGGTGCATGTGGCGCTCTGGGAGGACGGCCGTGGCATTGCCGCCGCTGCGGTGGCTCAGCCCGCTCTGGGGGTCGTTTACGCCACCGATGACGCGCGGGCGGTGAACGCCGAGCGCACACGTCCGGTGATCGTCGTCAGCGACAGCCGGCCGCCCGCGTTTGCGGCGGCCGTAGCCGCAGCGCTCGGCGCGCAGCTGTTGCCCATGGGCTCGGCGGGCGCCAAGGCGATGGCGGTGGTTCGCGGCGAGGCGGACGCCTACGTGCACGCGGGCGGCCAGTGGGAGTGGGACTCCGCCGCGCCGGTCGGCGTAGCCCTGGCAGCGGGGCTAGCCGCGTCGCGCCTCGATGGCAGCCCACTCGAATACAACCGGCCGCACCCGTACCTCCCCGACCTGCTGATCTGCCGCCCCGAGCTGGCCGCGCGAATCGTCACAGCCGCTCGGGAGGCACAGAACTAGCCGACCGGCACCTCTTCGTGCTGCGCGGGATTGCCGCCGCCAAGCAGTGCCTGCCGGTACGTGGCCAGGTCGACCTCGACGCCCAGTCGGATGCTTTCCTGCGCTGCGAACATGCAGGTCGTGGCGATTGCGGCTTGCTCCCAGCTGAGCAGCTTGCTCGGCTCGCCCTTGATCGCGCGGACGAATTCGACCAGCTCCTCGGCGTGACCCATCGACTTGCGCAGCCCGCTGCCCTTCTTGTCGATCTCCTTGCCGTACACGGTGAGCTTGGCAAAGTCGTCCAGCATGGCGACCTGACCCTTGCCCAGAGCAGTCAAACGCTCCCGCGGGAAATGCGGCGCGCCGCTCTCGTTGAACACGACCGTGGCCGAGGCACCGTCGTAGTGCAGCGTCAGCGAGAAGTTGCACAGCGTGCGGATGTCGTCCGGCATCGCGCCCAGCGCGCGAGCCGTGACGGAGATCGGCTCCCGCCCGATCAGCAGGTTGCACAGGTCGATGAAGTGCTCGCCCTCGGTGATGAGGCGGCCTCCGCCCTGGATCGGGTCGATCGTCCAGTGGTCAGCCGGCACGAAGGGCTGGGTGATCAGGTACTCGACGAAGTCGATGTCGCCCTCGATGGCATCGCGCAGCCGCTGCACCATCGGCGAGTACCTACGGTTGAGGCCGAGCGTGACGATGGCATCACGGTCGCGCATCAGGTCGAGCAGCCGGCCGAAATCCTCGGCGCGGGTCACCATCGGCTTCTCGACGAACACCGCCTTGCCCGCATCGATCGCGGCCCGGATGTGGTCGTAATGCTCTGGCTGGCTGGAGCAGATCAGCACCCCGTCGGTATCGGGATCCTTGAGCAACTCGTCGACGTCGGTGGTGATCATCGTCGCATCGAGCTTGTCGGCGATGACGGACGCGTTGCGGCCGGTCGCGGAGGCGATGCCGCGAAGTTCCACGTCCCCCATGCTGCGGATGTGGGGCAGGTGCTTGCTCAGCACGTGGTTGCCGAAGCCGATCAACGACAGGCCAACCTTGCCGGCACGCTTGGGCCGCGGCGCGAGCTCGATCGTCCGGTTGCGGTCCGGCTCCGCGTCATAAGAGATGAGCGCCGCGATTCCGGGCAGTGTGTGATTGCGGATTGCATCGAAGGGCTCCTGCGCGCGCTCGACGGGATACTCGCGGGCGATGAGCGGTTCGACGTCAACCGCGCCGGTGCTGAGCTGGCGGATGAACTCTTCGAGGTTGCGCTTCTCGGTCCAGCGGACGTACCCGAACGGGTAGTCCAGCCGGCCCTTCTCGTAGCCGAGGTGGTAGCTGCCCGGCCCGTAGGCGCGGGAGTAGCGCAGGTCGATTTCGCGGTAGAGGAAGTTCTTGGGATGCACATCGAGCTTCACGTAGCCGACGACCACGACTCGGCCCTGCCGCCGGGTGATCTCCATGGACGAGTTGATGATGTCGGCGGAGTCGGAGCTGGCGCAGATGATCGTGGCGTCCACGCCGTTCTTTCCGGTGAAGTCCAGGATCTTGCGCTGCCAGTCGGGTTCCTGCGGGTCGACAGTCAGCGCCGCGCCCGCTTCCTCGGCGAGTTGGCATGCCTTCGGGTTGATGTCGATACCGACGACGACGCATCCGGCTGCCTTGGCGATGCGGGCGGCCAGCTGCCCGACCAGGCCGAGGCCGTACACGGCGACAACCTCGCCGAACTGGATATCTGCGCGGCGCAGCGACTGCATGGCGATGCCGCCGACGGTGACGAACGCGGCCTGGCGCAGGTCGACACCACGAGGTACCGGAACGACGTGGTTGACGGCCGGCGCCGCCAATTCGGCGTGCCCGGATGCCGCGAAGGCGACCGGTTGGCCGATGTCGAAGCCCTCGACGTTCTCGCCGAGTGCGAGGACCGTTCCAGCCCCGCTGTACCCGATCTCTCGCGGCGTGATCATCTCGTGCCAGACGCGACGTGTGGTGTCGCCGAGCCCGGTCGCGAACAACGTCTGCTTGACGACGTGTCGCATCCACGGATCGGAGATCGTCTGCTTGACGAGCTCGGTCGGCGTCTTCGACAGCGTGCCGGATTCGGTACCCGAACTGATCAGCGTGTAGTGGCTTTGCACGAGGACCTGGTCCGGTCCGACATGCGGCGCCGGAATCTCGAGGACGCTCACCCGTCCCCGGCGATCGATGACCCTGCGGAACACCTGCTTCATACCTGGGGAGCCTTCCTCCGCGGCTATGTCGTCACCGCGCAGCACTGTCCGCGCGGCGCGGAGCCGAGCAATCACGCGCCGGCCACGCATGTTTACCACGGTCCCTTACGCCGGGCCGGTGCAGCCCCAACCACTGTCCGCAAGGTCGGCTGCTAGCCTGACCGACGCCGGGTCGGGAGCGGGCGGCATGTGGCCCGTAACGTCGCAGTCCGAGCGTTAGGTCACATTGTGGTGCTGTTTCGTGCTAACGCGAGCGTCGCGGCCCGCCAGTCGCCAACCGACGTCCTCGCCGTCCTCGACCGGGTGCTCGACACCGCGCGTGCCGACGACTTCACCGGCTATTCGAAGCACGACGCGCTCAACGCCCGGTGGCTGGAGCGCGCCGCCGGGGACTCGCGGTTGCGCCGGCTCGTGGCAACCCAGATCGTTACGCGCAGTCCGGTCGATTTGCGGCCTATCGCCGGGGTACGCAAAGCCCGCAACGCCAAGGGCTTGTCGCTCTTCGCCCGGGCCCTGCTGGCCCGGCACCGGGTGACCGGCTCGCCCGGCGACGCCGAGCAGGCGCGCGAACTACTGGACTGGCTGATCAGCCATCCGGCGGGCGGCTTCACCGGCCTGTGCTGGGGCTACCCCTATCCGTGGCAGGACGTGGGGTTCTTCGCCCCCCGGAACTTCCCGAACCGGGTTGTGACGTCGTTCGTCGGCCAAGCATTGGTCGACGCGTACGAGACGCTCGGCGACGATCGCTACCTGGAGGCCGCGTCGCATGCGGTGCACTTCCTGCTGACGGCACCGAAGACCTTGTTCGAAGACGCGAACCGGCGATGTGTCAGCTACGTCCCGGACGAGAAGGTCACCTGGATTGTCATGGACGTCTCGGCCCTGGCCGGCGCTCTCGCCACCAGAGTGGGCGCGCTCACGAACGACAGCGAACTCATCACCGAGGGCTGCCGGCTGGTCCGCTACGTCGTCTCCAAGCAGACCGACGAAGGTGCCTGGTACTACACCGATCCGCCCTCGGACAGCCGTATCACCCATGACAACTACCACACCGGCTTCATCCTCGATGCCATATCGCAAGCGGGCCGTTCCGCAGGCACGGACGAGTTCGACGCAGCCCATCGGACCGGCCTCGAGTTCTACCGGCAGCGCCTCTTCGAGCCCGACGGCGCCGCCCGTTTCATGAGCGACCAGCACTACCCGATCGACATCCACGGCTGCGCCCAGGGAGTGATCACCTTCTCGCTCCAGCAGCGCTTCGCCGGGGCCGGCGGCACGTTCGCGGGTAATGTGCTCGGCTGGACGCTGGCCAACATGTGGGATCCGGACAGTGGTTGGTTCTACTACCAGAAGCGACGCGCCTTCCGGACGAAGATCCGCGAGCTGCGTTGGTGTCAGGGCTGGATGTCGTGGGCACTCGCCTGTTACCTGGAGAATTGTGGAGACGGTTCGTGAAGGGTTTTCCTGGATGTGAGCTCTCGCTCGACCCGAGCCGGAGCCGGTTCGAGCGCCTCTACACGCGGGTGCTGGGCGCCCCGGCCAATGGGTTGCGCATTCGGCTGCGGCGCGTGCTGCCGGTCACGAAAGGGCACTTCGGCAACATCCTCGACGCCGGCTGCGGTTCGGGCGTGTTCAGCCTCGAGCTGGCCAAGCAGCACCCGGAGGCGAAGGTGCTGGGGGTGGAGCTCGAAGCAGAGCTGGTTGAGCGGGCCAACGAGGTCGCCCGGCGCGCCGGGCTTGCCAACTGCCGCTTCGAGCAGGGCGACGTGACGAAGCTTGAGTACGAGAACGCGTTCGATCTCGTACTCAGCGTCGACAACTTCGAACACGTCGAGGACGACATCAGCGCCATGCGGGCGCTGCTGGAGGCGCTGCGACCGGGTGGGCGGCTCGTCGCACACGTGCCGGGCTACGAGCGCCGCTGGCTGCTGTTCGGCCGGCGGGTCAACTTCGACGTGCCGGGTCACGTCCGCCCCGGCTACCGCGCGGGAGAGCTCGTCGAGAAGCTCAGCCGCGCAGGCTACGAGGTCAGCTCCTACCAGCACACCTACGGTCCGCTGGAGACGCTCACCAACAACGTCTCCTACCTAATCTCAGGCGCCGACCGGCGCAACAAGGCCCTTTACGCCGTCGCGTTCCCGATTCTTCTCGCGGTGTCCTATTTCGGGCAGTTCTCCCGGCCCAGCTGGGGCGCAGGTGTGCTCGTCGTCGCACGGCGCCCTGCCGAGGCCTGAGCGCTATGCGGATTCTCATCGACATCCTGCACCCGGCGCACGTGCACTTCTTCCGCAACTTCCATCGGGAGATGGACGCTCGCGGCCACGAACTGTGCATCACCGCCCGTGCCAAGGACCGGTCGCTGGAGCTGCTGGATGCGTTCGGGATGCCGTACACGCATATCTCGACGCAAGGCGCGGACGGCCGGCTGCCCGTCGAGATGGCCCGCCGCACCAGCCGGCTGCTCAAGGTGATGCGCACGTTCCAGCCGGACGTGATGACGGGAATCATGGGTCCGTCCATCGCCGTCGCGGGCCGGCTGCGCAGGGTCCCTGCGGTCGTGTTCTACGACACCGAGTTCGCCACCCAGACCAACCGGTTCGTCTATCCGCTCGCGTACAGCGTCTGCACGCCGGACTGCTACGAGGGCACGCCGCCCGGACGCCATGAGAGCTACGCCGGCTACCACGAACTGGCCTACCTGCACCCGCGCCGCTTCCAGCCGGATCGCGACCAGCTCAGCTCGTTCGGCGTCGACCCGGAGGAGCCGTACTCGATCGTGCGGTTCGTCTCATGGGCGGCCATCCACGATCGCAACGAGCGAGGGCTGACACCCGACCAGAAGACCGAGCTTGTGCGAATGCTCGAGCAGCACGGCCGGGTGCTGGTCTCGTCCGAGGGTGAGCTGCCGCCGGAGCTGTCGGCCCATGCGGTCAAGGGGCCTGTCGAGCAGATTCATCACCTGCTCGCGTTCGCTCAGCTCGTCGTGGGAGAGTCGGCGACCATGTCCTCCGAGGCGGCGGTGCTGGGCGTGCCCGCGGTGTACATCGCCAAGACCGGGCGGGGCTACACCGACGACGAGGAGCGGCGCTACGGCCTGGTCCGGCACTTCACCGACGACCGTTACCCCGAGGCCGTCGCCGAGGTCGAACGGATCGCGTCCAGCTCCTCGCGCGAGCCCTGGCGCCGCGCCCGCGAGCAACTGCTTGCCGAGAAGATCGACGTCACCGACTGGATGGTCAAGTACTTCGAGCGCACGTTCGCCGGGGCGTGACCCGTGTGCGGCATCGCAGGTACCGCCGGGTTCGGTGACGAGACGCTCCTTCGGGCGATGACCGACACCGTGCTGCATCGCGGTCCGGACGGCGAAGGGTTATTCGTCGGCGACGGCGTAACCCTGGGTAACCGGCGTCTCGCGATTCTGGACCTTCCCGGCGGATCACAGCCGATGGCCAATGAGGACGGTTCGGTCGTCACTGTCTATAACGGCGAGATCTACAACTATCCCGAGCTTCGTGACCTCGTGCTCTCGCGCGGCCATCGCCTCGCCACGACCTGCGACACCGAGGTGCTGCCGCATCTCTACGAGGACGAGGGGATCGACTTCGCGGCCCGGCTGAACGGGATATTCGCATTCGCCTTGTTCGACCGGCGGCAGCGAGCGCTCTTCCTGGTGCGCGATCCGCTCGGCGTGAAACCGCTGGTGTACGCGCAACGAGGTTCCCGGCTGGCGTTCGGCTCCGAGGCCAAGGCGGTCCTGGCGAGCGGGCTGGTCGTGCCCGAGCTCGACGAGGCCAGCCTGCATCTGTCGATGAACGTCCGGTACGTGCCGGGTGAGCGGACATTCTTCGCCGGCATCCGCCGGCTCGCGCCGGGGCACGTCCTCGAGTTCCGCGACGGCGATTCCCAGCAGTTCCCTTACGCAACCATCGACTGGACGCCGGACGAGTCGCTTCGCCGGGACGAGTGGATCGAAGGCATCCAGCACCACTACGAGTCGGCGGTGCACCGTCAGCTGCTGTCCGACGTTCCGGTCGGCGTCTCGCTGTCCGGGGGAATCGACTCGAGTTCGATCGTGGCGATGATCCGGCGCCGTAACAGCGGCCCGCTCCAGACGTTCAGTCTCGGGTTCGACGAACCGACCGACGAACTCGGCGACGCGGCGTTCGTGGCGCGCAGGTACGGAACCGACCATCGGGAGCTGGTGCTCAGCGAGCCTGCCCTGGTACACCTGCCCGCCGCGATCGAGCACACCGAGGAGCCGAAGGTCAACTCGCTGCAGCTGTACCTGCTGCAACGGTTCATCGGCCAGCACGTCAAAGTCGCGCTGAGCGGACTGGGCGGCGACGAGTTGTTCGCCGGCTACGACTTCTACCGTTACCTCGAGCGCACGAAGTGGCTGCGGTCGGGGGCGGCCCGCCGCGGGGCGCGCGTGGTCTCTCCGGCGTTGGACCTGGCCGCCCGGCGTACGGCGGCGCTCGGCCGCCCGCAGCTCGATCTGGCGACACGCAAGCTCGAGTGGCTGGCGTCCCTCGACGACGGCGCACGCCACTACCTGCTGCTGCGCAATGCCTGGGACTTCAACCCGCAGTTGCTGCGTCGCGTCTACACGCCGGACTTCCTCGACCGGCTTCGCGTCGCGACCCGCGACAGCTACGACAGTTACTTCTCCGACGGCCAGCCGCTCGAGGCCCAGGCGTTGCGCGGGGAGTTCTCGACGAAGATGGTCGTCGACCTGCTGCACAACGAAGACACCATGTCGATGGCGCACTCGGTCGAATCCCGGGTGCCGCTGCTCGACCTCGAACTGGTCAGGTTCGCCGCGCGCATCCCGAACGACCTTAGGTTCGGCGCCGGCCCGAAGGGGCTGCTCAAGAGCGCGCTGCGCGGAGTGCTACCCGACCAGGTGCTGGACAAGCGGAAGTGGGGTTTCACGTTCGACCCGGTGGAGCAGTACAAGAAGGATCTCGGCGTGCTCGCGCACGAACTGCTCACCCCGCAGCGGCTGCAACGGACCGGCATCTTCAATCCGGAGTTCGTGCGGAACGTCCTCGACGCGACGCCGCACCAGCGGCTGCGCTGGCACTACTTCGTGCTCTGGCAGATGATCGGCGTAGAGATGTGGCACGACATCTTCATCGAACGCGAAGGCGTCGCCGGCCTGCCCACCCATCCGCGCCGGCGCACCGCCACTGAGGGAGCATGAGCCGAATGAGACCAGACCGCGACGTCACTGTCGACACGGTGCATGACTTCTGGCAGACGCACGTCAACAACGAGTACTACACGGATTCCGACCGAGCCTCCGACGCGTACTTCCGTGAGATAGAGGAACGACGGTATCGCCACCATTACCACCTCCGTGAGCTGTTCGACTCACTCGCGGGGAGCGGCGGCCGACTGCTCGAGGTGGGCTGCGGAATCGGGGTCGACAGCATCCAGCTTGCCAAGTGCGGTTTCCAGGTCACCGCGGTCGACCTGACCGAGACCGCCTTGCAGGTCGCGAAGCAATTTGCCGCCATACGCGGGGTCGATATCGACTTCCGGCTCGGCAACGCCGAGCGGCTGGAGTTCGCGGATGGTGAATTCGATGTCGTCTATTCCTTCGGGGTCCTGCATCACACTCCGGACATCGAGCGGTCGATAGCCGAGGTGCGCCGCGTGCTGCGCCCGGGCGGCAAGGCTTACGTGATGCTCTATCACCGGGATTCGCTGGTGAACCTGATCCACCGCACGCTGCGGCTGCCTTACGAGTCGCCGCGTGACCGCAAGGATCATTGCCCTGTCGTATACACCTTCAGTCGTCGCGGCGCGCGGAATCTGTTCCGCGAGTTCTCGAGTGTCTCGGTGCACGCTGACTACCCATTCACGTTCGGATTCGGCCCGCTCGGGACGCGGACTCCGCTGCCCGTTCGCAAGGCCCTCGGCCGCGCGGTCGGCTGGCACCTCATGATCACCGCCATTCGCTGAATGCGAGGGCACGCCCATTAGGTTCACCAGCGCGTCCATACCGGCAGCTGTATCGTTCGTGCTCGCCGTGCTCCGCATGCGGTGGGTACGAATCTCCTTCGCCATCGCGACCGTTGTCTTCCTCGTGATCGCGTTGGTCACGCAGTGGCGGCGCATCGGACCGAAGCTGGCCGATATCACTGCCCCGACGCTCGCGCTGAGCATGGCGGCCGTGCTGGCCGGCCTGGTCGCCACGATGTTCGCCTGGCGAGCACTGCTCGCCGATCTCGGCTCTCGGCCGCGTCTCACCACGACATGGCAGATCTTCTTCGCCGGGCAGCTCGGCAAATACATCCCGGGATCGGTATGGCCAGTGCTGATTCAGATGGAGCTTGCCGCAGAGCACTCCATTCCGCGAAATCGGTCGGCGGCGGCGAGCATCGTCCAGATGGGCCTGACGGTGGGAACCGGCGCCATGATCAGCGTCGCCGCCCTGCCGTTCCTCTACGGACACGCGTCGATCGCGCTGCTGTGGATCGTCGTCGTCATCGTGCTGACCGCGTTCGTACTTCATCCACGGGTTGCCAACCCGATCCTCAACTATGGACTTCGCGTGATGCACCGCGCGCCACTGGAGCATCCGCTGTCCTGGCGCGGTCTCCTGCTGGCCACCGCGGGACAGAGCGTCGCCTGGCTGCTGTTCGCCATGCCGGTGTACCTGGTTGGGCGTGACCTCGGCGACGACACGCGCCGCTATCTGCTGCTCAGCATCGGAGCGTTCGCCGTGGCCTGGGTGGCGGGCTTCATTTTCGTGCTCGCACCGGCGGGCGCGGGTGTGCGGGAAACCCTGCTCGTCACCCTATTGAGTTCTTCACAATTGTCGGCCGGCTCGGCGCTCGCCGTGGCGCTGATCTCGCGGCTGCTGATGACGGTCGGCGACGCCATTGTCGGCGGAATCGCGCTGGGCGCGATCGGGCGGCGGCGCCTGGCCGACGCGCGGCAAAGGGAGGATTCAGGCGGAACGCCCGCTACCGTGGATAGCAGACCGCCGGGATAGTGCCCGGCCGACCACCGGTTGTCGCTGCCTGTCGACATCCCGAACACACCCTCGGTGTCGCTCGCAGGCTATTAGGTGGGCGTGGGTAAACTCTCGCGCGGCGCGATTTCGGGGTGCCTCCCGCGAAGGTGGTTCGTTTGCGACTGGTTGTGCAGGTGCCGTGCCTGAACGAGGAGCAGACGCTGCCGCTCGTTCTCAACTCCATCCCCCGGCATATCCCCGGCATCGACGAGATCATCATCCTGGTCATCGACGACGGTTCGACCGACCGCACCGTCGAAGTGGCCAAGGCGCACGGCGTGCGGCACTTCGTTCGCCACGCAGGCAACCAGGGCCTGGGGCGGGCATTCCACGACGGCGTGCAGCGCGCGCTCGAACTCGGCGCGGACATTGTCGTAAACACTGACGCCGACAACCAGTATCCGCAGGACCGGATCCCGGACCTGGTGCGGCCGATCGTCGAGGGCAAGGCCGACATCGTCATTGCCGACCGGCAGGTGCACCTGGTGAAGCACTTCTCCCGGTGGAAAATCATGCTGCAGAAGGTGGGCAGCAAAGTCGTCAACATGGCCGCCGGCACCAACGTGCCGGACGCCGCGAGCGGCTTTCGCGCCTACTCGCGGGAAAGCCTCATGCGGCTGAACACGATCACCCGCTTCAGCTACTGCATGGAAACGATCATCCAGGCAGGCAACAAGAAGCTGAAGATCGACAGCATCCGGGTGGTCACGAACGGCAAGACCCGCGAGTCACGGCTGTTCAAGACAACTCGCCAACACGTGCGGATGTCCGCGGGCGCGATCATCCGGGCCTACATCATGTACAAGCCGTACGTGATCTTCACCTGGCTCGCTGCGCTGTTCGGCATCGCGGGCCTCGTGCCGTTCGTGCGGTGGGCCAGCCTGCAAGTGATCGACGTGCGTCCCGGCGGTCACCTGCAGTCCTTGCTGATCGGCGCAGTATTGCTGATCATGTCCTTCCTCAGCGTGATCATCGGGATCATCGCCGACCTCATACGGACCAACCGGACGCTCATCGAGCAGAACCTCGAGCACAGCAAGAAGATGCGATTCGGTGTCGGCGACCGCTCCGGCATCCGGTCCGAATTCCTGATGGAATCGGCCCAGCTCGGATGGGACGACGCGAGCTCGCGTAACGTGCCAACGGCTTGAGTCCGCCCGATTGCGGCGCTGGACGCCCCCGTCAGCCGGGGATCCGACGAGCCATGGTTACCGGTAGTCGTTAGCCTGACATACTATGCGGCGGTCTTTGGGGCGGACCGTCCATCTGGCATCTGGTCACGCGTAACTGGTAACAGAACCGTAGTGAGAGGACGTGAAGGGTGGCGCATAGCTCGCCGCAGGTGGAGAACGCCGACGTGCAATCGCCCGCCGCCGAGACGGTAAACGGGGCGGAGAGCGCATCGGAAGAGCCCACGCAGGCGACCTCGGCGCCACAATCGCCGCCTACGTCACGTCATCACCTCCTGGTCGCCTTCTTGTGGCCGGCCGGGGTTTTCCTCGTGGGTCTGGCGTTGAGCTACTGGTACTACCACGGCGCGTGGGTGCACCCCACGTCAAGCTGGATCGGCGGGCAGGGCGATCCAGAGCAGCAGATGTGGTTCATGCGCTGGCCCCTGTACGCCATCAGCCGTGGCAACAACCCGCTGCTGACCGACTACCTCCAGTACCCCTCAGGCACCAACCTGATGTGGAACACCTCAGACATCGTGCCGGGGCTGGCGATCTTCCCGGTCACGCTCGTCTGGGGCCCCGTTGTGGCTTACAACGTGCTGATGCTCCTGGCGCCGCCCACCACGGCCCTGACCGGCTATGTCGCCTTCCGCCGCTGGGCCTCCCGGCTGGGCGCAGCCTTCGGCGCTCTGCTTGTGGCCTTCAGCCCATTCATGATCGCGCACTCGTCAGGCCACCTGCACCTGATCCTGCTTGCGCTGCTGCCACTTACCCTGTTGCTCCTCGACGAGATCTTGGTTCGCCAGTCGTGGCGATGGTGGCTTTCCGGCGCAGCGCTGGGCCTGGTCGCCGCAGCCCAGCTGCTGACGGCCGAGGAAATACTGATGTTCGAGGCGATCTTCGCCGTTGTTGGGGTCGTGGTCCTCGCGGTGCTGCATCGTGACCGGATCAAGGAAAAGCTGCGGTATGCGATCCGGGCCGGGCTTGCGGCACTGGTGGTCTTCATAGCCATCGCGATTTACCCGATGTATGTCCAGTTCGCCACCTCCAACAAGGTGTCGGAGTCAATCCACGGCAATGACATCTTCGTCACGGACCTGCTGAACCCGGTCCTTCCGACCAACCAGCGGCTTCACTTCGAGTGGGCCGAGAAGTACGTGCAGAGATTCACCGGCAACGGATCGGAGTGGACCGGCTACATCGGAATCCCGCTACTCATCATCCTGATCACACTGGTGATCTTCCGTTGGCGCAAGCCGGTAGTGCTGTTCTCGGCCGTCATGGGCACCATCGCGCTGTTGTTCTCGTTCGGGCCGTGGCTCCATGTGGACGGCCACCAGTACCGCGTGCCGATGCCATGGGCGCCGTTCAGCAAGGCGCCGCTGCTGCATCAGATCATTCCCGGGCGATTCAGCCTGATCGTCGTACTTTTCGTCGGGCTCGGCCTCGCGCTGGCAGTCACCGAGGTCCAGCGCTCGCGACAGCGATGGCTGCAGGGGCTCGGTGCCATCGCAGCGGTGCTGGTCATCTTGTTCTGGGTTCCGGGCTGGCTGCCGACTGCGAAGGTCCCCACGCCCGCCTACTTCACGTCCAGTGCTGTGAACCAGATCCCGCAGGGCTCGGTCGCACTCGTCCTGCCGTATGTAATCGGGCCGGTTGACCAACACGCGATGTTGTGGCAGGCCCAGGCGGGTATGCGCTTCCGGATGCCCGAGGGCTGGGCGATTGTGCCCGGAGACCACGCCGGTCCGCAGTCGCAGACGCGCACCACGTTCAGTTCGCTCACGCCGGCCACGACACACATCTCCGACGCTGATGCGGCCAAGATTCGCTCGGAGCTGAAGGGCTGGGGCGTGCAGACGGTGATCGTGGGGCCGTTCCAGAACGACAAGCCCGGCACGCAGCAGAGCGCCATCAAGGTCGTGGAGCAGATCCTCGGGCAGCCGCCGGTCGAGCAGGGCGGGGTTCAGGTCTGGTACAACATCCGGCTCTGAGCATCGCCCGGCGCCACCAAATGCGCCGACGGCCGCCCGCTGAGGGTCATGTCGGGGCCAGCCGGTACACAGTGAGCTGATATGGGTAGTCGCGCTCTTTCTTGGGCCGGGAGTCGAACGTCTCCTCCCAGTGCGGAAGCTTGCCCTGGAGCGCAAGCACCTTGCCACTCGTGACGCCTGGCATCGGCGGTGGCGCCGCCTGTTGGTCCGCGACAAAGAAGACGGGACGCCCGGATGCCTTGAAGTAGGCAAGGTAGGCAGCAACCGATGCGCGTACATTCGCCTCCGGCAGCAGGACGCTCGACTGGCCCATCGTTGCCAACAGCGGGCCGCCGAAGAGCTGCCATGGCGCATCGCAGCAATACGCCGAGTGTTGCCAGAGGAACACCCCGGGCCGCGCACCTGCCAACGCGGCGATGCGCTGTTCTACGGCGACCGAGCCGCCGTTCTCGTCGTGGCTGCGTAGTGGCCATGACTCGCTGAGGAAAAAGACCGTCAGCCCGGCAATTATGGCCATCGCCGTGGCGGCGGCAAGGTAGCGCACCCGGACGTAGCGATGGAGCAGCACGACGATCAGCGTGACGCCGCAGGCCATCAGCAGCACGATGCCCGGCACCACCGTCGTGACGAGCCTGCGCGTCGCCCACATCAGGTACGGCGAGTTGCGCAAGTGATAGCCGTACACCGTCATCAGCGCCACGGTGGGCAGCGCGACGATCCATCGATCCAGCCGCCATTGCCGCCACGCGACAAACCCGATGCCGAGGAGCATGAGCAGCAGGCCGGGCAGCGAAAAGAACCAGCTCAGCCGGAGGACCGTTTGCTCGTCATAGGAGCGAATCCGCTGACCGTTGTCCACCATGTAGTCGACGCCGAACAAGCGCTTCCGGAGCCGGCCCACGGCCAGCAAGACGGCACATACGACGACAAATGCCGTGCCGAGCCCGAACCTGACTCGCGGTGCTGACGCCCAGCCGATCACCCGCTGCACCAGAGAACCCTGCACGGCCAGCACACCGGCGAGAAGCGCGAGACCGACCATCACCGCCAGCACCTTGGCAAAGCTGGGCACACCGTTGTCGAGGGTGTAGCGACGGGCTAGGTGATATGCCTGGTAGAAGCCGTACGGCAGCAGGACGACCAAACCGGCGGTGAACCAGCCCGCACGCGCATCGAAGCGCCGCGCGGCAAGCAACGCCGCGAGGCCTGCCCACCCGATCAGCACCAGGATGATGCCGTCGGGACGTTCCAGATAGGACAGCGCAAGCAGCACGCCGGCGAGGGCCGCTCCGGCCCGCCACCCCGCCCGGATCGCGAGGACCAGCCCGAGCAGAGTGCCGAGGAACAGCATCTGCCCGAAGATCTCGGCGGTCGGGTACTTCGACTGCCAGACCTCCAGCATGTTCGTGGATAGCAGCAGCGCCGTCGCCCATGCCGCCGGCAGACCGGCCAGCCGCCGCGCTACCGCCACCGCCAGGCCGACGGCGACCACACCGAGCAGCGGCCCGGTGTTGAACAACCCGGTGAATCCGCCGGCGTCTTTCGCCGTCGCCAGCAGCGCTGGCCACAAATGGTAAAATTGCGGAAAAACCGTTCCGGGATGCCCGGGCTGGTACCACAGCGCCGGCCACTCGGGGGCGATAGGCCCGGCGGTCGAGCCCCCGCCGGGCAGCCCAGCTGCAGCCGGGTCGCTGGAGAAGTCGATCGAATGGCTGCGCGAAATCGCCACTGCATGCTCGATATACGCGCCGGGGTCCCGGTCGCCCGTGCCGTAGTGGAAGCCCGGAAACATCATGAGCGCGGCCAGCCCGAGGCCGACCAGCACGGGAGCTAGGCCGGCCAGGTCGAGCCGGACGGCCGGCCGCTCGAACAGGAACACGACCGCCACGATCGCGGCGACGACCAGGATCGAGCCGGTGGCCACCACGAGCGGGGTGTGGTGGTTCAGGTGTGCTGCTGCCAGGGAGACCAGGGCGACGAATCCGATGGCACAGGCCGCGGCGAATACCACGAGCTCGGCCGCGCTGATCGTGCGCGGCTCGTCCCCGTCATGAACGCGGAGATCGCTAGGCTCTCCGCCTAGCGTCGGCTTGGGCGTGGGCGCAAGAGCTTGGCCCGCTCGCGCGTCAGACTGCACAGCCGCTAGGGAGAGTAGGCATGACGATTCGGTGACACCATCCGCGCAAACCACCGTCGTTGTCGTGACCTGGCAGGGCGCTCACCTGCTCCCCCATTGCCTTGCATCCCTGGCTGCACAGACGCTACCTCACCAAGTGGTCGTGGTGGACAATGCTTCGACCGACGGCACGGCGTCGCTGCTCGCCAGCGACTTTCCACACGCGTCAGTCATTACGCTCGCGCGGAACACCGGTTTTGCTGGAGGCGTGGCCGCGGCTCTGGACAGTATCCACACGCCGTATGTGGCCCTGCTTAACAACGACGCCGCGGCGGACCCTTGCTGGCTGGAGAGGTCCGTGGCGGCACTGCGGGCCGAGGCCGGCGTCGCCGCCGTCACGGCCAAGTTGCTGCTCTGGGAGAGCGGCCGGATCAACAATGCCGGCGTCGTCCTTACCCGGGACGGCTACGGCGCCGACCGCGGCCTCGACCAGCCCGACGGACCGCCGTACGACGCGGCCGTGGAGGTGTTCGGCTTCTCCGGCGGGGCCGCTGTGCTGCGCACGGACGCCGTGCGCGCGGCCGGCGGCGTCCCGGCGCGGTTCTTCCTGTACTACGAGGACACCGACCTCGCCTGGCGGCTGCGACTGGGCGGCCGGCGCATCCGCTACCAGCCGGACGCCGTGGTGCGGCACCGCCACGCCGCCACGTCGAACCGCGACTCGCCGATGTTCGCCTACTACAACGAGCGCAACCGGCTGCTCATGCTGCTGCGCTGCGCTCCCGCGAGCTTCGCCCTCCGCCAGGTGCTGCGGTTCTGCGTCACCTCCGCGTCGTTGGCGATGCGCCGTGCGATCCGGCAACAACTCCCGGACGTCCCGGTGTTTCGGCTGCGGCTGCGGCTGCGCGTGCTGGCCGGCGTTGTCCGATCGCTGCCGTGGGCGCTGCAAGAGCGGCGTGCGATCGGCCGGCGCGCTACCGTGCCGCGCCGGGTCGTTGCCGCTGACTGGGTGGGTCAATAGGCCGGGATATCCTGTGCGCTTGCCGGTCGTACACGACTGCGGCCCGGTCGGTAACGTACGGCAGTAGGCGAAGGGACGGTCCGTGGCGCAGCTAGCCACCGTCGACGAGCGAGCGCGGGCCCAGCGGCGGGTGCGCTGGGAGCTGCTCGTCGGACTCATTCGCAAGGACCTGAAGGTCAAGTACCAGGGCAGCGTGCTGGGCTTCCTCTGGTCTCTTGCCAACCCGCTGATGCTGCTCGGCGTCTACACGTTCGTGTTCCAGGTGGTGCTCAAGAGCGGCATCCCCAAGTTCGGGTTCTTCCTGCTCTCCGGGCTGCTCGTCTGGAACCTGTTCAGCGGCTCGGTCGCGTTCTCCACCGACGCAGTGGTGGGCAACGCCGGGTTGGTGAAGAAGGTCCGCTTCCCGCTGAACGTGCTGCCGTTGACCCCGGTCGGTTTCAACCTGGTGCACTTCGCGCTGCAACTGCTCGTGCTGCTGGTGGTCATGCTGGCCACCGGCTTCACCCACTTCGTGGGCTGGGGGTTGCTGCTGGCGTTCCCGGCCCTCGGTGTGGCGCTGCTGTTGACGGTCGGGCTGAGCTTCCTGGTCGCGGCGCTCAACGTCCGCTACCGCGACACCAAGCACCTCGTCGAAGTCCTGCTGATGGCGGGCTTCTGGGTCAACCCGATCGTGTACCAGTTCTCGCTGGTCAAGCCGCATCTCTCGGGCTGGCGCGAGTTCATCTACTACCTCAATCCGATGGCCAGCGTCGTCGTGTCGATGCAGCGCGCGCTATATGCCGACGACGCCACGCTTTCCAACGGCACTCACGTACTCGCCGATCCGGGCTACGCGTACTACCTGAAGTGGCTCGCCCTCGGGGCCGTCGTATCGGTTCTCCTACTATGGCTCGGACTACGTACCTATCGCCGCCTTGCGGCGGACTTCGCCGAGGAGCTCTAACCCTTGCCTGACATCGCGGTCCGCGCGCAAGGGGTGAGCAAGCGCTTCATCGTGCACTCCGAGCGAGCGACCAGCCTCAAGGAACGCGTGATCCGCCGTAAAGCCTCCGGGCAGGAGTTCTACGCGCTACAGGACGTGTCTGCCGACATCGAGGCGGGCACCACCGTGGGCCTCATCGGCGCCAACGGGTCGGGCAAGTCGACGCTGCTGAAGGTGCTCGCCGGCATCCTCCAACCGTCGACCGGCACGGTCTCGACACGCGGGCGCATCGCATCGCTGCTCGAACTCGGCGCGGGGTTCAACGGCGAGCTCAGCGGCCGCGAGAACATCTACCTCAACGCGTCGCTCTTGGGCTTGTCCCGGCGGGAGACCGACCGGCTCTTCGACGCGATCGTCGACTTCTCCGAGCTGGAGGAGTTCATCGACAACCCCGTCAAGCACTACTCGTCAGGCATGTACGTGCGCCTGGGCTTCTCGGTCGCGGTGCACGTCGACCCGGACATCCTGCTGATTGACGAGGTACTGGCCGTGGGCGACGAGCATTTCGCCCGCAAGTGCCTTGCCAAGATTGCCGAGTTCCAGAGTGAGCACCGCACGATCCTGTTCGTGACGCATGGTCTCGGGCAGGTCGAGCAGCTGTGTCATCGGGCCCTGGTGCTCGACCACGGCCGGATGCAGTTCGACGGCGATCCGTACTTCGCCACCGAGGAGCTGCGCAAGATCCTGGGTACCGACGTCCCGATCGACACACCGGACATCGTCCCGGACACCAGCCTCTCGTTCGGATCGGTGATCTTCAGCTCACATCCCGGGGGCCAGCCACAATCCGAGTTCGAGCCCGGCGAGCCGCTCGCCATCCGGGTACCGGTGAACCTGACGCAACGCTGGGCCGAACAGGTGGATTCGGTGCGTGTCGTCGTCATGGGGGTCGGCGACATCCCGATCTGGGTTATGGAGGCGGCCACGACCGACCTGCCGCGCTCCGCCGGAAGGTGGGTACTCGACTTCGTGACTCCGCGCTGCCCGCCGCTCGGCGGGCGATTCGTGGTCGGCGTGCAGCTCAGCGCGGACGGTGAGGCGATCGCAGCGATGCGCACCAGCCACGCATTCAACGTCGACGCCGGGCAGACGACCGGGTTGCTGCGTGTCGATTACCACGTTCAGTCCAGCGACTCGCCGCGCGGGGGCACTGTCCCGGGGCGCGTCCACTCGGAGGCCTCATGAGCGAGAGTGTCGAGAGCGACTACTACGCGTTCATGAGCTTCGACCCGGACAATGCCCGCCGGGTGCTGCGCTTCTACACGCAGTTCTTCACCGACGGCCCGGTGCTCGAACTGGCCTGCGGGCCTGGGGTGTTCTTGTCGTTGCTGCGTGAGGACGGTGTCGCGGCTCGCGGTGTCGACATCGACGACGGCATGGTGCACATCGCCCGCGAGGCCGGCCACGACGTGGTGCTGGACGACGCACTCGCGCACATGCGGTCGCTGCCGGACGCCTCGCTGCGCGGCGTGTTCTGCGCGCACTTCCTCGAGCACCTGCCGGCCCCGGCCGTGCAGTCCGTCTACGACGAGGCCCGGCGTGTGCTCCAGCCTGGCGGCACGTTCGTGGCGGCGGTTCCCAATGCGGCCTGCATGTCCGTGCTCGGCCACGACTTCTGGCGCGACCCCACGCACGTGCGCTTCTACGACCCGCTCGTACTGCAGTTCTTCGCCCGCCAGGCCGGGTTCGTGATCCTTGCCTCTGGCGGCAACCCGTTCAACCACCCCGGCCCGCCGCCCCAGCTGCTGCCGGCTCCGGTTGAGAAGCTGCCCAGCCTGCGCGAGAGCGTCGTTGCCGCAGTGCAACGTGCGATGTCGCTGCACCCCGACCAGCCGGACGACCCAGAAGTGGTTACCGAGTCACGGGTGTGGGCCGAGCTCGGCAACATTCTGGGACTCTTCGACGAGCGCGTGCAGGCCATGCAGCACGACCTGCACGCGCTGCACGACCGCTATGCCAAGCTGCTCCGGCAGCTTTACCCGGCCAACGAGGTGTACGTAGCGGCGGCGGTTCCGGAACACTCCGACACGGTGGCCGAGCATCCACTTACGCCCGCCAGCATCGAGGGCACGGCATGACTACCACCCCGCTGGCGACCGTGATCATCGTCAACTACAACGGGGGCCACCTACTACCGGATTGCCTGCGTGCGCTGGACCGTCAGCGGGCCGATGCCCCGGCGTTCGAGACGGTGGTGGTCGACAATGCCTCGAGCGACGGGTCGCGCGAGTTGCTGGCACGCGATTTCCCGTGGGTGAACGTCATCGAAAGTCCGAGCAACCTGGGTTTCGCGGGCGGCAACAACCTGGCGCTACGCGCCGTGGCCACGCCGTATGCGGTGCTGCTCAACAACGACGCCACCCCGCAGCCGGGTTGGCTGCGCAATCTGCTCTCGACCTTCGACGGCCCGGACGGCCAGAACGTCGCCATCGCTACCGGCAAGATCCTGTTCCTGCCCAAGTTCGTTCGGGTCGAGTTGCGCACGCCGGTGTTCCGGCCCGGTCCGCAGGACACCCGGGAACTCGGGGTGCGCGTGTACGGGGTGGGCGTCGACGGCGTGGACGTCGCAGACAAGGTGCTGTGGGAGCAGGCCGCCTACGGTCCGGAAGGCGCCGGCCAGCAGCGGTTCCGCTGGACCCGTCCGAGCGGCCAGTTCCTGCTCCCGGTGCCACCGGGGTTCTGCGACGGCGACCACGTGACGCAGCCGGTGAAGGTGACGATCACCACGGTGGCGGAGACCGCCAAGGAGCTCACCCTGCTCGTCGACGGCCGTCGCGTCGATACGCGCGTCGACACGCGACCCACCGATGTCGAGTTCGAGGTGACCACCGGCGCCCGCGTCGTCGACGTGATCAACAATGCCGGCAGCATCGTGTTGCGCGACGGCTCCGGTGCCGACCGCGGTTTCCAGGAGATCGACACAGGGCAGTACGACGCACCCGGCGAGGTCTTCGCCGCGTGCGGCAACGGAATGGCAATGCGCACCGCCGTCGGACGCGAGGCCGGCTGGTTCGACGACGTCTTCTTCATGTACTACGAGGACACCGACTTGTCCTGGCGGTTGCGCTCCCGCGGATGGGCGATCCGATATGTTCCCTCGGCAGTGCTTCGCCACGTTCACGCCGCAAGCAGCAAGGAATGGTCGCCCCGTTGGATTTTCCACGTCGAACGCAATCGCCTGCTCATGTTGACCAAGAACGCCACTGCCGCACTGGCCTGGTCGGCCGTCCGCGGCTACCTGCGGCTCACCGCTGCGGGACTGACCAGAGCCGGCCTGGCCTCGGCGCGGCAGCGGCGCCGCCCGGCCCTGCGCGAGCACCTGCTGCGCCTTTCGATCCTGCGTTCCTACCTGCGCCAGGCGCCGCGGGCTTTGCGCGAACGGCGCGCGCTGCGACGCACGGCTGTGGTCTCGGCAGCCGAGCTGCAGACCTGGTTGGTGACGCGTAGATGAGGGCAGCGATCTACGACGCCTTCTGGCATT
>JBPYES010000109.1:0-7645 GCA_051984825.1 Jatrophihabitantaceae bacterium | reverse complement strand
CCGCATGGCGGCTCCTGCAACTGGTTGCTGCCGATCTGGAGTGTCCATCCTGGGTGCGCGAGAGAGCGGTACTCGAGCAGGCGGACTGGCATCTCGCGCAGGGCCACTTCAACGAGGCCGTCGCAGTGATCGACGCGCAGCCGGATGAGCACACCGTCCGCGCCGAGCTGTTTCGTCGACGCGTGATCGGACGGCGTGCGCCGCACCAGTTCGACCCGGCGGCAGCCTCTTCCGACGACGCAGTCCCGCTGGATGCGCGCGTCGAAGCGCGGATCGGGCGCGCCTGCGCACACCTTGATCGTGGCGAGATCCCCGGCGCGGTGTGGGCAATCCGTCAGGCTATGCAGCTTGCCGAACCCGAACAGATGCGCCGGCCTTTCCTGAATTCGACGCCTGAGTTGCGGCGGCTGCTGCGCGTGAACCCCGAACTGAGTTCCGCCGCTGCGTGGCTCACCCAGCCGACCCCTCGCCCACCGCGGCTGACCGAGCCCGCTCGAGCCGATCGCAACGAAGCAGAGCCCGGGCCGGCCGTCGCAATGGTGGATCCGCTCAGTGATCGGGAGCTCCAGGTGCTTCGGCTTATTTCGCAGCAGTTGTCGACCGAGGAAATCGGGGCGGCGATGTTCGTCTCCGTGAACACCGTCCGTACGCACGTCCGGAGCATCCTGCGGAAGCTGGCGGTCAGTCGCCGGAACGAGGCAGTTCGTCGCGCCCGTCAGCTGGCCATCGTCTAATTCGCCTCACAAAGCCGCACAATCATCCATTCAGGCTGAGGACGGCCCGCCGTCGGCAGGCCACGCTGGGCAGCGTCAGGTCGGCGTTCGGGAAGGCCCATGGCTGCTCACCCCTGGGAAGTTCGCGTCAGAGGCGCGATTACCTCAGATTTGCTGGCCGATCTCGGCGCGACCAACGTGTCCTGGGAGCCGGCGCAGACCGTCGTCCATACCGAGCCACTCGACCAGGCCGGTTTGCACGCCATCCTGCTTCAGATTAGAAATCTGGGACTCGACCTCCTTGAGGTCCGGACCGTGTCCGACATAGACGGATCGCGGGGTTAGCGGAATGTCCACGTCAAATGCCGGTGAGACAACTATGAACCGCGATATTCCCGTCCGATATGAAATCCGGGTCCGCACGGTTCTCAGTCCCGCACTGCGAAACTGCATCGCCTCGTGCGGTCGGTGGACGGAAGTTCACCGACGTACGATTACCCGGCTTTGCGTGCCGCAGGAACGGGAACTTGACGACTTGTGCCGCACACTGCTGGCACACAACCTCGAACTGGTCAGCGTTCGTTCTTCGTCATCCGGAGTGGATGACCGCCCTACGCGAAGTCGGTGACAAGCGCGTCGGCAAATGCAGCCGAAGTGTGCCGGCGGCGGCCGACGACGCCCACCGGGCACGGCGCGCGGTGGGCGATCGCCGCAGGCACCGGGCCCAGACGTGTGCTCCAGCGATCGTCGCTGTGGTGGCATCCGACGACGACAAGATCCGCGCCTGCCGCCGCGTCCAGAAGTGCGCTCCCGGGATCGCAGTCCGACAGCATCGGTTCCGCGATCACGTCGGGGTAGGTCGCCCCGACGCTCTCGAGCTCGTCGAGCAGGCCGCGCAGAGCTCGAACGCCGGGTGACTCCACCAGGCTTGCATCGGCCTGCGGGTCGCTCATCGCCGACACAGCGACTAGGGTCGCGCCCCGCAGCCGCGCCTCCTCGAAAGCGAATTCGAGCGCGAGCCGGCCAGCGTGCGTCGACGAGACGCCGACGACCACTCGGGCAAGACCGGCACGCGGAACCCCTTCCGGCACGATCACCACAGGGCACTGCGCGTGCGCCGCGACCCGATCGCTTACCGAGCCCAGCACGCTCGCCACGACGCTGCCGCCGTGGCCCCGGCTGCCGACGACGACCAGATCGGCCTGCTCGCTGAGCTCAATCAGCGCCTCGGCCGCTGCCAGGTCACTGAGCCGAGTTGTGACCGCCACTGACGGCTGCCGCGCCGATGCGGCCGCGGCGTGATCGCGCAGCAGGTATTCGCCGACTTCGTCGAGGGTGTGCAGCCCGGCACCGGTCATCAGTACCGCGTCCTTCGGGTCGGGTGCGTGAACGATCACGAGCATCCGTCGCCGGATCCGGCACTCGTCGGCCGCCCATAACAGTGCCGAGCGCGCGGCCGCGGATCCGTCAACGCCGACGGCGATGTAGTTAGTGATCACACTGCCTCCCCGGGTCCTGCCACCACGCTGCGCGCGTCAGCTTGAGAACGACAGGGGCCGAGGTCCTGACCGGATCCGGCCAGCTGCGCCGGATCTCGGCGCCGTATACGGCGGCCTGAGTGCGACGCTGCATGCCCAGCTTGGCCAGCAGCCCGGACACGTAGTTCTTGACGGTCTTCTCGGCGAGGTGCAGTCGCTCGCCGATCTGTCTGTTGGTGAGCCCTTCAGCGATGAGCGAGAGCACCTCGCGCTCGCGATCGGTCAGCGCGGCAAGCTGATCGTCGCGTGGGGAGCCTTCGCGCAGACGCCTCAGGAGGCGTTCGGTGACGCTCGGGTCGAGCAGCGACTTCCCGGCTGCGACGTCGCGCACGCCGTCGACGAGGGACGAACCGCGGATTTGTTTGAGCAGGTACCCCGAGGCTCCTGCCATAACGGCCGCGAAGATCGCGTCGTTGTCGTCGTAGGACGTCAAGATCAGGCAGTGGATCTCGGGGTGCGCCGAGCGGATGTCACGGCACACGTCGATCCCGCTCCCGTCGGGCAGCCGCGCGTCGAGCACGGCCACGTCCGGTCGGACGGAGGGGATCCTGCGCAGCGCCTCGGCAACGGTGGCGGCTTCGCCCACAACTGAGATGTCCGACTCTGCCTCCAGGAGGTCAGCGACGCCGCGTCGCACGATCTCGTGGTCATCGAGCAAGAAGACTCGCACCTGGGCGGGTTCGTTGATTGCATGCACCCTTTCCTGCAATTGCTGGACGTTCATGCTTCGGCCTCCACGATCACGTCTTCGAGACGGCGCCGACGCGACGCTGGTGTCTTGGGTGCGCGCCCAACCCGCATGAGGATGTGCGGATTCATGTCCAGCCGCAGGTCGGAGCGAAGGCGCGCTCGGGTAACCGGGATCTCGACGATCTGCGTGAGCGGGCTGGCGACATACCCGTTGCGGGTGACCTCGAGCAGCACATGCTCGAGCGCCTCGCCGGCACGCAGCCAGGCCTCCGGGCGATCGGCGAGAGTTCCGAGCAGCAGCAGGCACTGGTTCGCGCTCGAATGCGTCGCCACCGGCAGCCAGCCCATTCCGTGGGTGTCGAAGTCGCGGATCGGAATGTCGTCGTCGGCGCCGCCGTCAACGTGCGGAACCGCCAGGCTAGGCACACCGTCACGGCGCGCGGGGTTGTCAGTTGTCCACGCCCGCAGTTCGGCGCGATACGCAGGGTTTGCGTTCTGGTCGCGATCGGCCTTCTGGCTGAGCCGCGCAATGGTGTAGCGCTGATCGGGATCGACGACCTCGTACAGCTGCGCGCCCTCGGCGGATGCGGCGTCGATCAGCCCGGTGACGATCTCCCGGGGCACGGGGTCGTCCGCGAAACGGCGCCGGTTGGTCTGGCGGAGCTCGACCACGGCATCCAGCGCCGCAAGGGGCAGCTGCGCGTCGTATCGCCCGGTGAGGGTCAGCCGCGCGAGGAAGTCGGGCCGGCCGCGGGCGGGAAAGCGGTCGACAGTCACCTCGTATCCCGAGGCCGCCAGCGCGACCCGGGCGTTGAAGAGCGCGCACCCACAACTGATCGTCATCTGCCGGCCGGTGGGATCCAGCACGCGCAGCTGACGCGAACGGTCAGCATGGATCTCCAACGTCTCGCCGTGGATCACAAACCGCCACGGCTGCGTGTTGTGAACGGACGGCGCGAGGATGGCTCGTGCGACCGCGCGACGTAGCACCCGTGCCTGGGTCAGTGCGTTACCGGTCTGCGTCGTCATGAATATCGCCTGCTCCCCGTCACGATGCAGAACCCTCCTGAATAGAGCATGCGACCCCCGCGTCTGCCGTAGAAGGGACGAACGTCCCACCCGACCGGACGGAAGTCACCGGCTGCAGGTGTCGCGACGTCGGTGCAGCTGCGACAGTGTTGCGATGACCAACACTTCGGACGTCGTCGTCGGTGTCGACGACTCACCTGCGTCGCTCGAGGCGCTGCGCGTAGCCGCTTCCGAAGCCAGTCGCCGCGGCACGGGCCTTCGAGCTGTCCATGTCTGGCACTTCGCCTCGACCTGGGGAGTACCCCTCAACTGGCCGGACGGCGCCAATCCTGGCGAGTTCGTCCACCAACGGCTGATGGACGAGGTTGAGCAACTGCAGGCCGCGCGCAAGGAAGCGGGCGAGCCGCCGGTGAACGTCTCGGTCGAGGTCATCGAAGGCGATACCGAACACGCATTGCGCGACGCCGCCAAGGACGCGCCGGTCCTGGTCGTCGGCGAGCGCCGGCGCCATGGCCCCACCGCCATCCTCGGCTCGGTCGTTGCGGCACTTGTCACGCACCCGCCGTGCCCGGTGCTGATCGTCCCGCGCAGCGAGCAAGCCTAGAAACGCGGAGCTCGCCGGGGCGAGCACGAGCCGGGTTCGGCAGGTTCCCACGTCGAGCCGGGCGAGCTAACCTCCGTATACGGGTCGAACGGGCGGCGAAGGACGTTCGGCTCTGTGCACGGGTGCGGGACGTCGCGAGGCTGGGACGTGAGACGTACGCGTTCGGGGAGGTGGCACATGCCGCGCAGCCCGGTAACCGCTACGCCGGGTCAGTCGATCGAGAGCCACGGCAGGACATGACTCGCCCACCGGCGGTGCTCGGCCGGGCGGGGCTCGACGCGCTGGTCGAGGCGCTGATCGCCGATGGGTATCGCGTCGTCGGGCCGACCGTACGCGACGACGCGATCGTCCTCGCAGAGCTCGACTCGGGCGCCGAGCTTCCCTCCGGATGGGGTGTGGACGTGGCGCCTGGTCGCTACCGGCTGCGCCGGCGGGCGGACGCTGCCGTGTTCGCGCATTCGGCGGGGCCTCAGTCATGGAAGCAGTTCCTGCATCCGCCACGACAGCGCTTGTTTTCCTTCGATAACGGTGCCGGCTTCGAGCGGGACACTTCGCCGCAGGTGCGTTATGCGTTTCTCGGCGTGCGCGGCTGTGATCTGGCGGCCATCGCCACGCTGAGTACCGTACTCGGCGGTACGGCCTCATTCGCCCAGCGGCGCAAGGGATTGCTGGTGATCGCGGCTGGATGTACCGAGCCGGGAGGCGTCTGCTTCTGCACGTCAATGGGTACCGGACCCGCACCAGGTCCCGGCTACGACTTGTCGCTGACCGAGCGGATCGACGCCGAGGGGCATCGCTTTCTGGTTGACGTAGGCACCGACGAGGGCGCCCGCATCCTGGCGTCCGTCGCCTCGCGCCTTGCGACGGACGCCGAGGTCGAGAACGCTCGCACAGCAGTTGCCGACGCGGCCGATCGCATGGGGCGGCAGATGCCGGCCGGCGACCTGCGCGCGCTCCTACGAGACAGCCGCGAATCGCCACGCTGGGAGGACGTCGCCCAGCGGTGCCTGACGTGCGGCAACTGCACGATGGTGTGCCCGACCTGCTTCTGCACGACCACCGAGGATGTCACCGACCTCACCGGCGAGCACGCCGAGCGCTGGCAGCGGTGGGCCTCCTGCTTCGAGTTGGACTACTCCTACCTGCACGGCGGCAGCGTCCGCGTATCCGGGGAGAGCCGTTACCGGCAGTGGATCACGCACAAGCTGTCCACCTGGCACGACCAGTTCGGCGGCTCGGGCTGTGTCGGCTGCGGCCGTTGTATCGCGTGGTGCCCGGTGGGCATCGACATCACCGCCGAGGCGGCGGCACTTGCAGCGGAACGAGCCGCGGATGACTGACGCCCTGAACGGCTTCCCGCTGTTGCACTCGCTGACCCCTACCCAGCGCGCCAAGGTCGCCAGCGCGGCGCGTGAGGTGACGTTCCCCGCGCGGCATCGGATCTTCGAGGAAGACCAACCGGCCGGCGGCTGCTGGCTGATCAGGCACGGACGAGTCGCCCTCGACGCTGTTGTGCCCGGCCGGGGAATGATCATCGTGCAGACCATCGGACCAGGCGACGTACTTGGCTGGTCGTGGCTGGTGTCGCCACACCAGTGGCAGTTCGGCGCGGTCACGATCGACCCTGTGCACGCCGTCGAATTCGATACCACAAGGCTGCGCGCGTTGGCTGACGCCGACCCCACGCTGGGCTATCCGTTGGTGCTCGGCCTGTTCGAGGCCGTGGTGCAACGACTGCAGAGCACGCGCGCCCGACTGCTCGACCTGTACGGGAGCCCCCGTGACCGTTGAGCTGATGTTGCCCCTGCCGTACCGCGTCACTGATCGGCAGGTCGAGACGCGGGATTCGGCGACGCTGCGCCTGGAGCCGGTCGAAGCGGCTGTGCCCGCGTTGCGGGCCGGCCAGTTCTGCATGCTGTACGCACCCGGCATCGGCGAAGTCGCGATCTCGATCAGCGGCATCGGCTCGGACGGAGCACTGGTGCACACGATCCGCGACGTCGGTGCGGTGAGTCGTGCCCTGCATGATGCGCAGGCCGGCTGCTTGCTCGGTGTGCGCGGCCCGTTCGGCACGGACTGGGGGCTCGACAGCGCCGTAGGCAGCGACCTGGTGATCGTCGCGGGAGGCGTCGGCCTGGCGCCGCTACGCCCGGTCGTGCTCGGCGCGCTGGCTCGCCGCGCCGATTACGGTCGCGTCGTCCTCATCGCTGGTGCCCGTTCACCTGAGGTGTTCCTGTTCCGCGACCAGCTCGCTGAGTGGACGTCCGGTACAGACATAGAGGTAGAGCAGACGATCGACATGCCCGTCATCGACTGGGACGGGCCGGTCGGCTTCGTTACCGAGCCACTGGCACGGTTGAACCTGGATCCGCTGCGCACGATCGCCTTCGTATGCGGGCCGGAGCCGATGATGCGGTTCAGCGCGAACGTCCTATTGCGCAAAGGGATTTCGGCGGAACGGATTCGCGTTTCGCTGGAGCGCAATATGCAATGCGGCGTCGGCCTGTGCGGGCACTGCCAGCTCGGGCCGCTGCTGGTCTGCCGCGACGGGCCGGTCGTCGACTACGCGGTGGCAGGCCCTCTGCTCGCGGTGCGGGAGCTCTGATGAAACCCAGCCTGGCTGTATGGAAGTTCGCGTCCTGCGACGGATGCCAGCTGACCTTGCTCGACTGCGAGGACGAGCTGCTCACCATCGCACAGGAGGTGACCATCGCGCACTTTCTCGAGGCATCATCGCAAGTGCTCCCGGGCCCGTACGACGTGTCGCTCGTCGAGGGTTCGATCACGACGCCGGCCGACGCCGAACGGATCAAGCGTGTCCGCGAGCAATCCAAGGTGCTGATCACGATAGGGGCATGCGCAACCGCGGGCGGCGTACAGGCGCTGCGGAATTTCGGCGACGTCGAGGAATTCCGATCCGTGGTCTATGCCACGCCCAGCTACATCGAGACGTTGGCGACGTCGACGCCTATCGCTGCGCACGTGCCCGTCGACTTCGAGCTACGTGGTTGTCCGATCGACAAGCGTCAGCTCCTCGAAGTTATCTCGGCATTCCTGGTCGGGCGCAAGCC
>JBPYES010000108.1:0-9944 GCA_051984825.1 Jatrophihabitantaceae bacterium | reverse complement strand
CTTTAGATGGCTGCGAAGGTTGGCGGCACTGGTTCGGGTAGCGCGCCGGCGAGGGCAGCGCGGCGGGCGAACTCGGTGAGCCCTTCCAGTTGGCGGGGTCCCAGCGAGAAGTCGAGCGTGCGGAAGTAGCGGGCGAGCGTCGCCGGATCGAAGGGCTCCCAACGGGCGGCTTGGGTGGCCACGTCATCGACATGCGCGAGCGCCTCGGCCCGGCTGCGCACGAATGCGGCGTGCACCTCCTTCACCAGCCCGGGGTTGGCCTCGGCGTACGCGCGCCGTGCGGCCCACACCGCGAACACCATGGGCAGGCCGGTCCAGTCCCGCCACACCGCTCCCAGGTCGTATACGGTCAGCCCGCTCCGCGGAGCTTCGTACGTGGCACGCAGCGCCGCATCGCCGATCAGCACTGCAGCGTCGGCCTCCAGCAGCATCGCGGTGAGCTCCGGCGGGCAGTCGAAGTACGCCGGATGGACGTCGTGCATCTCGGCCAACCACATCCGGGCGAGCAGCACGGAGGTGCGCGATGTCGAGCCGAGCGCAACCCGTCGCAACTCGGCGAGCGGGCGCTGGGCAACAAGATTCACCGACAGCACCGGGCCGTCCGAGCCGACCGCCAGATCCGGCAGCAGCACCAGGTCGGCCGTATGCCGCAAGTACTCGACCAGCGAGATCGGCCCGATGTCGAGATCACCCCGCACCAGGGCGTCGTTGAGACGATCCGGGGTGTCCTTGGTCAACTCGACGTCGAGCAACGCACCGGAGCGGACCAGCCCCCAGTAGATCGGCAGGCAGTTCAGGAACTGGATGTGACCCACCCGAGGACGTTCACTCACTCTGCCTCCGGCTCTTCGCGCGAGCGCTCATCGCTGCGCTGAGCTGCGCTCCTCGGCCGCCATGTCACCCTGTGGTGCTCGCTCATCGCGCCCCCGGCTCTTCGCGTGAGCGCTCATCGCTGCGACGAGCTGCGCTCCTCGGCCGCCATGTCACCCTGTGGTGCTCGCTCATCGCGCTGACCCTACGCTGCCGAACGTGCCGGACGATCTCGACCTCGCGGCCGGTCTGGTCCGCGACGCCGCCCTGCTCGCCGCCGGTATGCGGCGCGCCGGCCTCGAGACGACACGCAAGACGTCCGTGTCGGACGTGGTGTCCGACGCCGATCATGCCGCCGAGGAGCTCATCGTCGAGCGGCTGCGGGACGCCTGTCCGGACGACGGCATTGTGGGTGAAGAGGGCACGTCCCTCGCCGGAACGCGGACCTGGTTCGTCGACCCGATCGACGGCACCTACAACTTCGTGTCCGGGCTGCCGTTCTGGTGCTCGGCGGTCGCGCTCGTGGACGAGGCGGGCCCGGTGCTAGGAGCGGTCTATCACGTCGAAAGTGACGAGTTGTGGCTCGGTGGGCGGGATTCGCCGACCACCTGCAACGGCGTACCGGTGCGCGTCACGGACGGCAGGTCGCTCGCAGAGGTGTCTCTCGCGAGCTACCTGCATCCGACGACGGTGCCGGACGACGACGTGCGTCTGCCGTTGCTCCGGGTGCTACAGGCGGCCGCGACGATACGGATGCTCGGCTCGGGGTCGGTTGAGCTGGCCGCCCTGGCAGGCGGGCGGCTCGGCAGCTGGCTACAAATCGACACGCTCGACTGGGACTGGCTGCCGGGCCTGGCACTCGTCCACGCCGCAGGCGGTGCGACAAACGTCACAGAGTTCGGCGGGCACCGCTGGCACATCGCCGGTTCCCGGCAGATCGTGGACGAGATCACCGCGGTTTTAGAAAGTGGCTGACGGTATCGACGAACCAGACCGGATCGTCCAGCCAGGGGAAGTGGCCGACGCCGGGCTGCACGACAACTTCGGCACTCGGGAAGAGCGCAGCGAGCTCCATGCCCAGCCGCGCCGGCATGATCGGATCGGCGGCGCCGAGAAGAACTAGCACGTCGGCGCTGACCTTCCCCAGGGCGCTCCGGGTTGCCTCGGGGTCCAGGGCACCGTCCGCGTAGTAGATCCCGTGGGCGCCAGGGGCTTCCTGGTCCGGTTGGGCGGCGGCGTGTGCCTGGGCGGCTGCGTCCCATCGCCCGTAGGCCAACGCCCAAGCCAGCTGGCGTTGCTCAGCAGTCGCGGTGCCGGCATCGCAGGCGTCCATCGCCGCCCGCGCCTCGGCGTACCACGGCTGATGGGCGCGCTGCTCATAGATGGGGGCCTGGTCGTCCGGCGTCGGCGGGCCGCCGATGACCCGGCGGCTGGGGGTGATCAGTGCGAGCTTGCGCACCCGGTCGGGATGCGCTGTGGCGTACAGCACGGCCAGGTTGCCGCCGGCCGAGTGCGCGACCACGTCAATGGTCTCGCCGCCCAGGTGCTCACGAAGCGCCTCGATGTCGGGCACGATCCGATCGACGCGACGGTGTGGAAGGTCAACGACGACCAGTTCGTGATGGGCGTCCAGGCCGCCGAGGTTGCCAAGATAGCTCGCGTGCCACAGGGGCCCGCCCGGCAGCACGACGACCGGCTCGGCGGGCGCGCCGAGGACGCTGAAGGTGAGCTCGGATCCGTCGTACGTACGGAGGACGGGCACTACCAACGCCGGCTGCGGTACCAGGCTGCGCGCCGCCAGCCACCGCAGCCGAGCATGGGCATCACTACGAAGAACAGCACGGCCGCGGCGAGCGCGAACGGCAGGATGAGGATGACGGCGACGACGGCGAGCAACACCATCGCCAGGCGCACCGCCGGCGACTCGCCGGCGTAACGGCGCAACACGCCATCTGCCACGGCCACCGGCGCCTTGCGACGCGGCGGCGGAGCGGCGAACGGGTGCGGCTGTGGCAGGTCTGCGAACAGTGGCGTGAGGTCCTCGCGGGTGCGGGCCACGCTGGCCTCCGCGACGCGCTGACCGTACTCGTCCGGATCGAGCCGACCGGCGCTCATGTGCTCGTCGAGAGCCTTGATCGCAGCATCTCGCTCGTCATTACCGATTCGGATTCCGGACGGGGCGCTCATGGACACCATGGTGCGCCGCCGAGCGACCTCCCGGCCAGTGCGAATTGTCAGCCGTCACAGTGCGCTTTGTCAGGCGTCTCTCAGTCGTCGTCGCCGGAGAGCTTGGCGTCGAGGTCGGCCTGCCGGGCACGCCGTGCCTCGATCCGCTGCTCGATTTGCGCGGCAAACGCCTGCCGGGGCTTGGCCAGCAGCACGTACGACAGCGGAAGCGACAGGGCGAGCGCGATGACCGCGCCCAGGAAGCCCTTCACGCCCAGCAGCCACAACAGCCCGAACACCACGAAGAACAGCGCAATCCGCAGCAAGGTGTAGAGCCACATAGCGCCCATCCACCTGCGAAACGACGGTTCGGTCATGCCCAGATCGCCTGCGGCTCCGCGCGGCGCTCCCGCAGCGGCGTTGGTGGGTCGTATTCGCGCAGCACCTCGTATCGGGTGTTGCGCTCGACGGGGCGGAAGCCCGCGTCACGGATCAGATCGAGCAAGTCATCGCGGGTGAGCTTGTCCGGCGTACCGAACCCGTCGGCGTCGTGGGTGATCTTGTACTCGACGACGCTGCCGTCCATGTCGTCGGCGCCGTAGTTCAGTGCGAGCTGGGACGTCGACAACCCGTGCATCACCCAGAACACCTTGACGTGGTCGACGTTGTCCAGCAGCAGCCGGCTTACCGCGAACGTTCGCAGCACGTCGGCGGGCTGCGCCATCGGGAGGTGCGAGAGCCGGTTGTTGTCATTGTGGAACCGCAGCGGAATGAACACCGCGAACCCGCCGGTCTCGTCCTGCAGCGAGCGCAACCGCAACACGTGATCGACGCGGTGCCGGGGCTCCTCGATGTGCCCGTACAGCATGGTCGAGGGGGTGCGCAAGCCGCGGGCGTGGGCGAGCCGGTGAATGCGCGACCAGTCCTCCCAGTGCGTCTTGTGGTCGACGATCTGCTTGCGGACATCCCAGTCGAAGATCTCCGCGCCGCCACCGGTGAGCGACTCCAGCCCGGCGTCGATCAGTTCATCGAGGACCGCCTCCGCCTGCAGGCCGCTGATCTGCTCGAACCAGTGGATCTCGGTTGCGGTGAAGCACTTCAGCGCGACGTCCGGCAGCGCGGCCTTCAACTCGCGCAGCACCCGGGGGTAGTACTTCCACGTCAGCGTCGGATGCAGGCCGTTGACGATGTGCAGCTCCGTTAGCCCGTCGTCCTTCATGGCCAGCGCCTTCTCGACGGCCTCCTCGACCCGCATCGTGTAGGCGTCCTTGTCGCCGGGCTTGCGGGCGAAGCTGCAATAGGCGCACGAGGCAGCGCACACGTTCGTCAGGTTGAGGTGCCGGTTGACGTTGAAGTACGTGACCTCGCCGTTCTTGGCGGTGCGCGCGCCGTGAGCCAGGCGGCCGAGCCACGCCAGGTCGTCGGACTCGTACAGGTCGACGCCGTCCGCAAAGCTCAGGCGCTGGCCGGATTCGATCTTCTCGGCCAGCTCGGCCTTCCGGAACGGGGTCAGCGGCATGGCCTTCAGGGTACGTGGGGTTGCTCGGCTGCTCCCCACTTGGCCTGACGCTCGGTCAGCCTGCCGGTTGGATGCGGCCCTCGAACTTGGTCGACAGGACAACTGTGGTTCTGGTGCGGGCAACGCCTCGGATCGCGTTGAGCGTGCCGATCATGTGCTCGAGGGCCCCCACATCCATGACCCGCACCTTCACCACATAGGACTCTTCGCCCGCGACGAACCAGCAGTCCTCCACCTCCGGGACGCCCGCCAGTGCGACGGCGACCGCATCCGGATCGGCCGCATCGCCCAGGAACAGCCCGATCAGAGCGTTCATCGAGTAGCCCAGCGACTCGGGCGCGACCGCTGCGTGGTAGCCGGTGATCACCCCGGCCGCTTCGAGCTTGCCCACCCGTTCGTGCACAGCCGGCGCGGACAGCCCCACGATGCGGGCCAGCTCCGCATACGTCGCCCGGGCGTTGGCGCGCAACGCGTCCAGCAACTTCCGATCAACGGCGTCCATGCGGCTACTTTCCGAGCTCGCCGGTCCAGCGGGTAAACAGGTCGTGCTTCACACCGAGCACGTCGAGCACCTTGCCGGCGACGAAGTCCACCAACTGCTGCACATCCCTACCGGCGCCGCCGTAGAAACCCGGGCTGGCCGGCAAGATCACGGCCTCCGCGTCATGCAACTCCAGCATGTGTACGAGTGCGGAGCGCGGATACGGCGCCTCGCGTGGGACCACGACGAGGGTCCGGCGTTCCTTGAGCGTGACGTCGGCGGCCCGTTGCAACAGGTCCTTCGACAGGCCGAGCGCGATGCCGGCAAGGGCGGCCGTGGACGCCGGCACGACCACCATCCCCCGGGTCTGGTACGAGCCCGACGCCGGGCCAGCGGCGAGATCGCCGGCCGGCCAGTACGCCACGTCGCCGAGCTGCGTCCGGCCGAGCCAGCCGGCCAGATCGTCGCGCCAATGCGCATCGCGAAACGAGATGCCCGTCTCGTCGCGCAGCGTGAGCCGGGCCGCTCGCGAGACGACCAGATCGACCGCCTCGCCTGCGTCGAGCAGGCCGCCGAGCACCGCCCGCGCGTACGGCGTACCGGACGCACCGGACACGCCCACTACCCAGGGGCGCCTGCTCACGCGCCCAGCCCGTGCACGACCAGGTCGGCGAGGGCGAACGCGAACAGGCCTATGCCGATAACGCCGTTCGCGGTAAAGAAGGCTCGGTTCACTCGGGACAGGTCGTTCGTCCGGACGATGCCGTGTTCGTACATCAGCACCACCGCGGTAAGCCCCATGCCGAGCCACCACAGCCAGCCCAGCCCGGCTGCCGCACCGAACCACGCAAACGCCCCGAACGTCGCGACATGCACGGCTGTCGAGGTGCGCAAGGCGGCGCGCACCCCGTAGCGCGCCGGGAATGATCGGGTCCCGACGCGCCGGTCGACCTCGACGTCCTGGCAGGAGTAGATCAGGTCGAACCCACCGATCCACGTGCCGACGGCCAGACCGAGGGCGAACGAGATCCAGCTGAGGTGCCCGGTGACGGCAAGCCACGCACCGATCGGCGCCACCATCTGCGCCAGCGCGAGCAGCACCTGGGGGTAGTCCGTGAACCGCTTACCGTACGAGTACAGGACGAGCAGGGCGACGGCCACCGGCGCGAGCGCCAGGCACACCCAGCGCAGCGCCGCGGCGGATGCCAGGAAGATCGCGAGCGCGACGAAGGTGCCGATCCATGCAGAGCGCAGCGTCATCGCGCCGGTGACCAGTTCGCGTTGAGCAGTGCGCGGGTTCAGCGCGTCGAACTGGCGGTCGAGGATGCGGTTGGCGCTCATGGCCACGGTGCGCGCGGACACCATGGCGACGGTGATCAACGCCAGTTGCACCCAGTGCACCGACCGGGTCTCACGCCACATGGCGGTCAGCGCGGCAATGTATGCGAAGGGCAGCGCAAAGATCGAATGCTCGATCATGACTAGACGCAGGAACCCCCGGACACCCGTCCGCGGCTGGGGCGCGACCCGAGCTACCACCTGCTCAGGGTAGCTGTGCGGTCCGCGGCCCCTGCGCGCCACCAACCCGTGATCAAGAGCGTGAAGTGGCTGCCAGGACGAGCACTTCCGGCTCTTGATCACGCTGGGAACGGAGTCGTTGTCCACAGTGCACGTGAATCGGCCGCTGTAGTAAGCGCAGGCTTGCGCACGCTTGCGGGATGCCTACCCCACACTGCGAGCTGCCGCGCGTCCTCACCGTTCCCGCCGCACGCCAACTTGGACTCTCCCGCTCGGCCGTCCGCAACGGTATTGCACGACGCGGCTGGCGCCCCCTTGTGCACGGTGTCGTGCTCACTGCATCGGATGAGCCGACCCGCGCCGACTGGGCGCTCGTGGGGCTCGCAGCCGCAGGACCACGTAGCGCCCTGAGTGGTTGGGACGCACTGCGCCTGCTCGGCGCTGGCGTAGCTCCCGTGCGGCCGCCCACCGACGACGTGCTCGTGCTGACCCGCAGTGGCCGGAACCGCCGTATCGGTGCGGTGCGTATTCGGGTGACGCGTCGACCGTTCGCGGTACGGCATACGTCAGCGGTCGACCCCACGCTGCCACTCGTGCCGGTCACGTCAGCCGCCCGAGCGGTGGCGGACACCGCGCTGTGCCAAAGCTGGCTCGGTTCAGTCCGAGCGATGATTGCCGCTGCCGTGCAGAACGGGTTGTGCAGCGTCGAGGAATTGACGGACGAGCTGGCAGCCTGCGGGCGCAACAACAGCGCACTGTTGCGCCGGGCACTCGGCGAGATCGCCGAAGGGGCCCGCTCAGCTGCCGAGGCGGTGGCGGCAGACTACCTACGCCGCGCCGACGTGCCGCCGTTCGAGCTGAATGCGCCGATCATGCACGCCCACCGGCTTGTTGCGATCGCCGACGTGCTGTGGCGCGAGTTACGGGCCGTGCTGGAGATCGACAGTCGCGAATTCCACTTCAGCGCGGCCGACTGGCAGGCGACCATGAGCCGGCACAATCGCCTTGTGCGGCTCGGATACGCCGTTACGCACTACCCACCGTCCGCTGTGAGCCCTACGTGGGCGCATGAGGTCGAATCCTGGCTGCAGGCCCGAGCACACGAGCTTGACGTTCCATACCGGTGACCCCATCCTCGTGGCGTGATCAAGAGCGCAAGGTGGTCGCCCGAGTAGCCGCTACTGGCTCTTGATCACGTGGTGATCCCGTAGTCGGCCCACCGGGCCGAGATCCGATCGAGGGTGGCCGCGTCGAGCACACACTCGGCGGGCCACCCGCGCCGGTAGCCCTCGGTCGGCAGCTTGCGGGTCGCATCCACCCCGAGCTTGCCGCCGAAGAACTGCTCGTACGACGCGTGGTCGAGGTGATCGACCGGCCCGACGGTGTGCAGCACGTCGTGCGCGTAGTCGACGTTGCCGAACGCCCGCCAGGCGACCTCGGCATAGTCGTGGACGTCGCAGTCGGCGTCGACCACGACGATCAGCTTCGACAGCGACATCAGCCCGGCACCCCAGATCGCGTTCATGACCTTCTGCGCGTGCTTGGGGAACCGCTTCTGGATCGAGACGATCACGCAGTTGTGGAATACCCCGGCGACGGGCAGGTCGTAGTCGACGATCTCCGGGATGGTCAGGCGCAACAAGGGCAGGAAGATTCGCTCGGTGGCCTTGCCGATCGGCCCGTCCTCCTGGGGCGGGCGGCCGACGATGATCGACTGGAACACCGCGTCCGACCGCATGGTCATCGTCTGTACCCGCACGTATGGAAACGGCTCGACCGGGGTGTAGAAGCCGGTGTGGTCGCCGAACGGTCCCTCAGGCAGCCGCTCCCCCGGCTCGACCCAGCCTTCCAGCACGACCTGCGCGGTGGCGGGCACCTGCAGTGGCACGCTGACGCAGTCGACGAGGTCGACACGCTCGCGACCAAGGAAGCCAGCGAACAGGTATTCATCTATGTCACCGGGCAATGGGGCGGATGCCGCATACGTCACGGTGGGCGGGCATCCGAACGCGATCGCGACGGGCAGCCGCTCGCCGCGCCGCTCGGCGACGGCGGCGTGCGATGCGGAGTCCTTGTGGATCTGCCAGTGCAGGCTGACCGTGCGCTCGTCCTGGAGCTGCAACCGGTAGAGGCCGAGGTTGCGCGCCCCCGTCTCCGGGTGCTTCGTGTGGGTCAGCCCGAGGTTGAGGAACACGCCACCGTCATCCGGCCACGCCTTGACACCGGGCAGGATGCCCAGGTCCACGTCGCCTTCGCGCAGCACGATCTCCTGGCAGGGCGCCGCGCTCACCCGGCGCGGCGGGACGGTGCGCAACTGCATTGCCTTGCCGAGCGCATCACGCAGCCCGATGCCCGGGTTGAGCAGCGTGCCGATGCGCTCGCCGATCTCGTCCAGCCGCGTGACGCCGAGGGCGCGGGCCATCCTCCGCTCGGTGCCGAAGACGTTGATCGCGAGTGGCAGCCGTCCCCTCGTCGGCTTCTCGAAGAGCAGCGCAGGCCCCTGTTCACGCAGTACCCGCTGCACGATGCCGGTCACCTCGAGGTGCGGATCGACCGGCGCACGCACCCGCGCCAGGTCACCGTCGCGTTCGAGGGCGGCGAGGAACTGCTGAAGATCGGCGAACCCCATGACGCAAGTATTTCTGCCCTACCCTGGGGTGCATGCTCGGGCTCGGCGGAGTGTTTGTGCTCATTGCGGTACTGGTGTGGGTGTATGCGTTCTACGACGCGTTGACAGCCCCAGCGGAGCGGGTCCGCAATCTGCCCAAGGCGATCTGGCTGCTGATCGTATTGCTGCTGCCCGAGATCGGCGCCATCGCGTGGTTCGTCTGGGGCCGGCCGCGTGCCGAGGTTCGGGCGCGGGTGCGCCAGTCACCGTTCGGCTGGCAGGGTCCGGGCGCCACACGGGCACGCCGGCCAGTCGCACCGGACGACGACGCCGAATTCCTGCGGCGGCTCGACGACGACATGCGCCGCGATCGCGGCGATGACGATCCACCCGGATAGCCCCCCGATGCCCCAGGTCCTGTTGGTCGAGGACGACACGGCCATCCGCGTGGCGCTCACCCGATCGCTTCACGATCAAGGTCATGTCGTTCGCAGCGCGGCGTCCGGAATGACTGCGCTCAGCGACGCCGTCGAGCAGAAACCGGACGTCGTGCTGCTCGACCTCGGCCTGCCCGACGTCGACGGCGCGGACGTGCTGTCGATGCTGCGCGCCGTTAGCGACGTCCCCGTGATCGTGGCGACGGCTCGTGACGACGAGGCGGAGATCGTCCGGCTGCTCGACCTGGGCGCGGACGACTACGTCATCAAGCCGTTCAGCGCTGCGCAGCTCAACGCCCGCATCCGGGCCGTACTGCGGCGTACGGGACGCGGGGACGACGGCGCGGGCGAAGCGCCGATTGTTCTAGGCGGACTGCACATTGATGCGCGCAGCCGCGAAGTCAC
>JBPYES010000107.1:0-3047 GCA_051984825.1 Jatrophihabitantaceae bacterium | reverse complement strand
ACGCACTCAACGCCCGGTGGGAGCGGGAGAAGTCCGGCCTGAACCGGGTCGGTGAGCTCAAGGAGCGGCTGGACGACCTGCGCGGCCAGGCCGAGCGCGCCCAGCGCGACGGCGACTTCGAGGCGGCATCCCGGCTGCTGTACGCCGAGATTCCGGCAACCGAAAAGGAGCTGGAGGGAGCTTCGGCCGAAGAGCAAGCGGAACTGCTCGACCCACTCGTCAAAGAAGAGGTCACCGCCGACGACATCGCCGACGTCGTGTCCGCGTGGACGGGCATCCCGGCGGGACGCCTGATGGAGGGCGAAACCGCCAAGCTGCTGCGCATGGAGGACGAGTTGGGCGGCCGCGTCATCGGCCAGGAGCCTGCCGTCCGTGCAGTGTCCGACGCGGTACGCCGGGCGCGCGCCGGTGTCAGCGACCCGAACCGGCCGACCGGATCGTTCCTGTTCCTCGGCCCGACCGGTGTGGGCAAGACCGAGCTGGCCAAGGCGCTGGCGGCGTTCCTGTTCGATGACGAACGGGCGATGGTGCGCATCGACATGAGCGAGTACTCGGAGAAGCACTCCGTGGCCCGGCTTGTCGGCGCTCCGCCCGGCTACGTCGGCTATGAGGAGGGCGGGCAGCTCACCGAGGCGGTGCGGCGCCGGCCGTACAGCGTCGTACTGCTCGACGAGGTCGAGAAGGCGCACCCGGACGTGTTCGACGTCCTGCTCCAGGTACTCGACGACGGCCGGCTCACCGATGGCCAGGGCCGCACCGTGGACTTCCGCAACGCAATCCTGGTCCTGACGTCGAACCTCGGCACGGCCGCGCTGGCCACGGACATCCCGGATAAGAAGGACGCTGTGCTGGCCGTGGTGCGGGAGCACTTCAAGCCGGAGTTCCTGAACCGGCTGGACGACATCGTGGTATTCGATGCGCTCGACACCGATGCGCTGACCCAGATCGTCGACATCCAGGTGACGGCGCTGGCGCGCCGGCTCCAGTCGCGCCGGCTCACCCTGGACGTCACCGAGGGCGCCCGGGAGTGGCTGGCCATCAACGGCTTCGACCCGGTCTACGGCGCCCGGCCGCTGCGCCGGCTGGTGCAGAGCGCGATCGGCGATCAGCTGGCGCGGCAGCTGCTCTCGGGTGAGATCCGCGACGGCCAGACCGTCAAGGTGGACGTGCTGGACGACCGCTCGGCGCTGACCGTCGCGGGCGCCTGAACCGGCTAAGGCGGGGTCTTGCCGCGCAGCCAGTCGGTGGCGGTCACCGACCAGATGAGCGACACGGCGACGACGGGCAGTGTGACGAACACGATCGCCCAGATGACCACGCCCACGTCGTGTACGCGCAGCACCCAGTAGAGCCCCGCGGCGATACACAGGCCGCCGCCCACGGTCAGCAGCAGGCGGCCGCGCTCGGATCGGGCGGCGATCAGGATGCCGCCGGCGATCTGCAGGCCGGCCGCCACCATGTTGATCAGGCCGTCGACGGCAAGCTCTGCGGTGATGCTGTTGTCGTGGGAGCCGAAGGCGTTGTTCCAGCTGTCCACGGCCGACGCCCCGACCAGTAGCAGCAACCCGGCGAGGATCAGCAGCCCAGCGTCGACGTACGCCAGCACCCCCGCGGCAGGGATGCCGGCAGGGCGGTCGTCGTACCACGACGCGCTCGGATAGTCCGGCGGCTGAGGCACCGGCGCGCTGGGCGGGAATGAGTAACCGGCCCACGGCGGGGGGCTCGGATATTGCGGATTCGGATCGATCGGCGAGTCGTCGAACGGCGGCTCGAACGGAGTGGTCACGCGCTCTCCTGGGTGTTCGGCCCGTCCTCTTGATTCGAGGGTAGCCGCCACGACTCGGCCCTTCTGTCCGCGCGCACGTACACTGCGCGGCGTGACAGACACAGCCGACGCCATCCGCCCACCACGCACGATCGTTGCCGCGTTCGTCGCCACGATCGCTGCCGCGGTGCTGTCGGTGGCGAGCGCCGCGCTGTGGTGGGGCTACCAGAACTACCTGCGGCACGAGTTCGTCAAGGCGAACAACAAGCTCAAGCCGACGGACAAGAATTATAAGAAGGACTACACGGTCACTTCGAACGCGGTGCACCATGACGTGCACAACTGGCTGACGTCCGGCCTGGTTCAATCGGCGATCTTCGGGTTGGCGCTCGTCCTGGTCGCCGTGAATATGCGCCGCGGCAAGAGCTGGGCGCGCTGGTTGCTGGTGATCCTGTTCGCCATCCCGGTGCTTCCCACCGCCGCCCCGTATCGGCTGCTGACGATCGCCGGCAGCGCTCCGGCGATGACCCGCGTAGCCGGCGCGCTTACCGGTATCGCGGGGCTCGCGGTCATCCTGCTGCTGGTAGTGCCGGAGTCGTCGCGGTACTTCGCCGCGGTGCGGGCGCAGCAACTGGGCGACCGCGATGAGAGCGCCGCGCCCACGGGTCTGCGCGGACTGCTCATGCCGCGAGTGCCACCCGATGCGAGTGCCCGCGGGACGAAGAAGACTCCCGAGCCGTCGACGCCGTCGAAACCGCCTCTGCCGGACAAGCCTGTGGCGACGCGTCCGGACAAGGGGGCAGCGACGCCGTCGGCCGCGAGGCCGGCCAAGTCGAAAGTGCGGGCCAGCGCCGATGCCGAGGCCTCCTCGGCCCCGGCGCGCCCGGCGAGCAGCGTGGCGGCGAAGAGCCGCAGCAAGTCGCGCAAGGGCTCATGACAACTGCATTGGTCACGGGCGCGACCGCCGGCCTGGGCGCCGAGTTCGCCCGGCAACTCGCCGGGTCCGGCGCCGATATCGTGCTCGTCGCTCGCGACGAGGCGCGGCTGCTAACCACGCGGGTCGCGCTAGAAGACCGGCACCCGGTCAAAGTCGAGATGCTGTCGGCAGACCTGTCCACAGTGGACGGTTGTGACAGGGTTGCCGAACGCATCGCCTCGACGGCGTCGCCGATCGACATCCTCGTCAACAACGCCGGCATCGGCATGTACCGCCGCTTCGGTGCGGCCGAGCTCGAGCGTGATGAGCGGATGCTCGACCTGAACGTCCGCGCGGTGCTGCGGC
>JBPYES010000106.1:0-3643 GCA_051984825.1 Jatrophihabitantaceae bacterium | reverse complement strand
GCTTCCAGATCTGCTCGCGGTAGATGTCCGGGATGGTGAGGTCGAACGGCGGGGACAGCGGGTCGGCGATCGCGTTCAGCGACGGGATGGCCGAGCCGTAGTCGCCCTTCAGTTCGGGCGTGGTCAGCTGGGCCGGGTCGCCGCCGCTCTCGACGCTCTTGGTCGCGCAGTAGTACTGCTGCCACGATCCGGACGGCTTGCCTTCCACGTACTCGAACTCGCCGTAGTTCTTGGCCGTCGCGCCGGCGGACTCGACGGCGCTCCACAGGAAGCCCGAGCGCTGGTGGCCCAGCACGTCTTCCTCGGTGTCGTAGGTGCGCTGGTACTCACCCGCGTCCGACTCGGAGTACTCGGGGTTGTCGCCCTGCATCAGCCAGTTGTGGCCCTCAGAAGAGTTGGTGCCGATGTCGTACACGTTGTCGTAGAGGCCGAACTGCGTGGCCAGCGCGTGGTGGTTCGGCGTGGTCTTCGCGCCGAACTGTGTCAGCGTCGGGTCGCCGTTGCCCTGCGGCATGTCGCCCAACACCTGGTCGTAGGTGCGGTTCTCCTTGACCAGCAGGAAGACGTGCTTGATGGTCGACGGGTCACCGATGCGCGTCGGGACCGCGACCGGCGCCGCCTTGCCGCCGTTGGACTGCTGTACGTCGTTCTTGCCCCAGCCGTTCTGCTGGAAGACCGTCACGGTGTCTTGCGCGATGTCCTTGTCGCTCGGAAGGGTGAAGCGGGTCAGGGACGCGGTCGTGCTGTGCGTGTCGTGGCCGGTCACGGGGACGGTTCCCTGTCCCTTGTAGGTCGTGATGGCCGGACCGCGCGCGTCGATGCCGCGGGTGTTGGTGACGACGATCTGGCTGCCGACGGTCGCCACGGTTGCCGGGTAGTAATCCGTCGGGAGCAGGCCGATGTAGCTCACCGGCTCCTGCGGCGTGCCGTCGTAGTGGTAGACCGCGACGGCGTTCGCCCGGCCCAGGGTGACCAGCAGATGGCCGTCCTTGGTCATGGCGATGCCGTCGGGCTGGTACCCCACATTGGACGACGGCCAAGGCTTGGTCTCGATCGTCTGTACGACTTGGTCCAGCGCGGTGTCGATGACCGAGACGGTGTCGCTGTTCGTGTTGGCGACGAACAACGCGTTGCCGCTGACGTACATCGCCGTGGGGTGCAGCCCGACAGCGATCGATCCGACCGCCGCGGACGGGTTCGAGGTGTCGATGACGCTGACCGCCCCGGTCGTCGACGTGCCTAAGTACCCGTTGGCGGGCACGTTGGTGCCGTAGGAGTCCATGGTCGTCTCGCCGGGCTGGGCTTGGCGGCCGCCCTCGTCGCTCACGTAGAGCTTGTTGCCCACGAAGGAGAGCTGACGAGGGGCGATGCCGACGTTCCACGTGTGCTCGACTGCACCAGTGTTGGGGTCGAGCGCCACGACGGTGTTCTGTCCGTTGAGCGCGGCGTACAGGGTGGACCCGTCGGGCGAGTAAGTGGTCTGGCCCACCAGCGCCGAGTTGGGCGTCGGAGTCCGGTTGTTGCCCGAGAGGTGGGTGCCCACCCTCTGGAGCGGGAAGCGGGTCGGCGTACCGAGGGTGCCGTCGGAGTTGACCGGGAACCGGGTCAGTGCGTCCTGCTCCGGAAGCCAGAGGAACTTGCCGTCCGGCGAGTACGTCGGGCCTTCCTGTCCGACAGTGCCATCGGACAGGGTCTGGTTGACCCCGGATACGTTGCCGACCGTCCAGATGAGCTTGTAGCTCTGCAGGTCGAAGATCTGCAGGACCACGGGCTTGTCGGCGCTGGTCGCTGCGAGGAAACGGCCGTCCGGGCTGACGGTCGAGCCCATGAACTTGCCGAACTGGGTGACCAGGCGGTCGCCGATCGGCTGGATGATCTGGTCGTCGGAAACCTGGAGGCCGTTGCGGTACTGCGTGCCGACCTGGTTGTCGCCGAATTGCACTGTGGAGGCGACGGCCATGCCCGCGCCGACGGCGAGAACACTTGCTGTAGCGGCTATTACGATGCGGAGCCGACGGCCGCTCAAGTCCCGGAGTCCGAAGCGGACCCTCGAGACCTCTCGGCGTTGTCGCGTGACTTGCATGCCTATCCCTTCGATGTGGGGGCTAGCAGATCGACCAGTCCGTCGAACTGCCAAAGGGGGTTGGGTGCATCACCCGTCGAGGTGCGGACCTGGAAGAAGCCGTTGACTTCCTGAGGTCCGTCACCATCGGCGACGTACCGCCCGTCCGGGGTGACGTCGAGCTGGTAAATCGCCGAGCCGGTGGCTGTGGCACCCGGGAGGCGCCACGACACGACACATCGCCAGTCGTTGCCCGGTCCGTGGTCAGCGACCAGGGATCCGCCCTTGTCGCAGGAGGCGCTGCTGTGCAGCTCGACCTCCGTGACGGCTGGCCGATGCAGCTCTCCGGTCTGCATGCGGTACAGGTGGGCGAACGCCGTGGCGAGCGAGGTGTCCAACTTGGCTTTGTCGATCCCGGAGCTCGAGGCGGGCGTCGCGACGGCGATCACCCCGACCGAGACTGCGAGCAGCGCCGCCAGCGGCAACGCCCCACGCACGAGAACGCGGCGGCCGGACCCGTCGTACGCCACATCGGTGAAGTCGCGGCGCATGAACAGCACGTAGGCCAGCGCGGTAGCGACCACCGCCCAGGCGAGGCTGACGACCACACCAACAACAAGCGGGCCGATCTGCGCCGGATCGGTGAAGAGTCCGCGCCAGGCGATGAAGGCGTAACTCGGCAAGGCCGCGCGCACGACAACGGGCAGCGGAAGCAGTTGGGCAAGCTGCAGCGCCAATGCGAGCAGCGCCGGCATAACCAGCCCCATCGGGGAACGGCCGAACGCGACCGAGCCGAGCAGCCCCACCGCGGCGAACGCCAGCGTCGGCGCCAGCACGCTGGCCCATGCGAGCAGCACCGTGCCGGCTGCGTGCCCCGGCGTCATCAGTTGGCCGGTGAGGCCCACCAGCGGTCGATTCCCGACGGCGACCAGTCCGCCGACGATGCCCGATGCCGCCAGCCCGGTCACGAGCAGCAAGATGACGGTGAGGCTCGCGAACGCCTTTGCCGCGAAGATCCGCCGCGGTGATCGCACCGCGACGAGCAGGTGCCGCCACGTGCCGAGCCGATCCTCGGAGGCGAACACGTCGCCGGCGACCAGAGACGTCAGCAGCGGAAGTACCCAGCTGCAGGAGAACGCAAGGACTACCAACGGTCCCGCCCAGCCGGTCTGACTCATCCAGCGACCGAAGACGGTGTCGGACGGCAACGAGCTCTGCTGGCTGACGACCACCACGAACAACGCCGGGCCCAGGCAGCAGGCGACGAGCACCAGGCGGATCGGCCACTGGGCCAGCAGCTTGACCAGCTCGAAGCGGTAGGTGCGCCAGACGGGTGTCGGCGGTGTGTCGGCGCGAGGGAGCGCGACGGTCGCGGCTGCGTCGGTCACCGGTCCCCGCCTCCGTTCGGAGCCCCGGTCAAGGCCAGGAACGCCGCCTCGAGCGGCGCCACGACCGGCGCCAACTCGCGCACCCCGACACCGGCGCCGACCAGGCGCGCGACCAGGTCGTCAAGCGCCGGCATCGCCGCACGCACCAGGAGCGCCTCGGCGTCGCGACGGCGGAGCAGGTCGTCGTCTCCGA
>JBPYES010000105.1:0-25705 GCA_051984825.1 Jatrophihabitantaceae bacterium | reverse complement strand
ATCGCCCGCCTAGTCGACGGCAGCGACTTCGACGAGTTCAAGCCCCGGTACGGCACCTCACTCGTCACGGGATGGGCGCGCGTGCACGGCTATCCGGTCGGCATCCTCGCCAACGCGCAGGGCGTGCTGTTCAGTGCCGAGTCGCAGAAGGCGACCCAGTTCATCCAGCTCGCAAACCAGAGCGACACGCCGCTGCTGTTCCTGCACAACACGACGGGCTACATGGTCGGCAAGCAGTACGAGCAAGGCGGCATCATCAAACACGGCGCCATGATGATCAACGCGGTATCCAACTCGAGCGTCCCGCACATCTCGATCCTGATGGGCGCCTCGTACGGGGCCGGCCACTACGGCATGTGCGGACGCGCGTATGACCCGCGGTTCCTGTTCACCTGGCCGAGCGCGAAGTCGGCAGTGATGGGGCCGGCGCAACTGGCAGGCGTGCTGTCGATCGTGGCCCGGGCCGCTGCCGAGGCGCGGAGCGCACCGTACGACGAAGACGCCGACGCGACCATGCGCGCAGCCGTCGAGCGACAGATCGAGGCGGAGTCACTGCCGATGTTCCTGTCCGGGCGGTTGTACGACGACGGGGTGATCGACCCCCGCGACACCCGCACTGTCCTGGGCCTGTGCCTGTCTGCGATCCACAGCGCTGCTGTACAGGGGGCGGCAGCATATGGGGTGTTCCGGCCGTGATCTCGTCCATGCTGGTGGCCAACCGCGGCGAGATCGCGCGCCGTGTGTTCGCCACCTGCCGAACACTCGACGTCGGCACGGTGGCCGTCTTCTCCGATGTGGACGCCCACGCCGCGCATGTTCGCGACGCCGACGCGGCTGTGCGCGTCCCGTCCTACCTCGACAGCGCCGCGCTGATCGACGCGGCTCGCCGCACCGGCGCAGACGCGATCCATCCCGGCTACGGGTTCCTGGCGGAGAACGCGGCATTCGCCCGAGCCGCGCTCGACGCAGGCCTGATCTGGATCGGCCCGTCGCCTGAGGTGATCGACTCGATGGGCAACAAGATCGCAGCCAAGAAACTGATGGCTGCTGCGGGCGTTCCGGCACTGGACGAAGTCGACCCTGACGCGATCGCCGACCTGCCCGTGATCATCAAGGCGGCAGCCGGCGGCGGTGGGCGCGGCATGCGGATCGTGCGCGACATGCATGAACTGCGCCAACAGCTCGAGAGCGCCCGCGCCGAAGCCGCATCGGCGTTCGGCGATCCGACGGTGTTCTGCGAGCCGTACCTGGAAGGCTGCCGGCACATCGAGGTCCAGGTGCTCGCCGATCAGTACGGCCGCGTATGGACGCTGGGCGAGCGAGAGTGCTCAATCCAGCGGCGACACCAGAAGGTGATCGAGGAGACCCCGTCACCGCTGGTCGAGCGCATTCCCGGAATGCGTGAGCGGCTTTTCGATGCGGCGCGCGCCGCGGCGCAGGCGATGGGGTACGTGAACGCCGGCACGGTGGAGTTTCTTGCGGACGAACAGGGTCGGTTCTTCTTCCTGGAGATGAACACCCGGCTGCAGGTCGAGCATCCGGTCACGGAGGCCGTGACGGGGGTCGACCTCGTCCGGTGGCAACTGCGCATCGCTGACGGCGCCCGACTCGACACGCCGCAGCCACAACCGAGCGGCCACGGGATCGAGGTACGGCTTTACGCCGAGGATCCCGCGCAGGGCTGGCAGCCGCAGAGCGGCACCATGCATCGCCTGGATGTGCCGGGCATCGCCGCCGAGTTCACGCCTAGCCGAGGGCTGCGCCTCGACGCCGGCGTCGTTGCCGGGTCGGTGGTGAGCACCCACTACGACCCGATGCTCGCCAAGATCGTCGGCTGGGCACCGACCCGCGCCGAGGCGGCGGCCACGCTGGCGAACGCGCTGGCGCGCGCGAAGCTCCACGGGGCGCGCACCAACCGGGACCTGCTCGTGCGCGTGTTGCGGCATCCGGCCTTCGTTGCGGGCGAGACCGACACCGCGTTCCTCGAGCGCGATGACGTTGCCGCTCCACTGGCCGCCGACGTCCACCTGGCCGGCCTCGCTGCGGCGCTCGCCGACGCGGCCGCCAACCAGGCTCGCGCGCGCGTCCGCGTCCCGTCGGGATGGCGCAACGTTCCGTCGCAGCCGCAGCGCAAGCACTACGACGGCATCGACGTCGAGTACCGGATCGGCCGCACCGGCCTCGAGGGGCCGCCAGGCGTGCGCCTGGTCACCGCGACGCCGGACGAAGTAGTGCTCGAGGTGGACGGCGTGCAGCGCCGTTTCGAGATCGCGATGTACCCGGAAATGGTGTGCGTCGACTCTCCACTCGGCGCCGTGACGCTCATCCCGCGCGGGCGGTTCCCGGACGCCGCGCCTGCCGTCCCGGCTGGCTCGCTGCTCGCGCCGATGCCGGGCACCGTGGTGCGGCTCGCTGTGCAGCGTGGCGATGTCGTACAGCAGGGCCAGCCGCTGTTGTGGCTGGAGGCGATGAAGATGGAACACGCGATTGCGGCCCCGCATTACGGTGTGGTGGCTGAACTGCCCGTCAGCGCAGGCCAACAGGTCGACGTCGGAGCGCTGCTCGCGGTCGTCTCGGAGGAGGAGGTCTCATGAGCTTTGTCGAGTCGCCCGAGCGGCAGGCGTTGCGGCGGGCGGTCGCGGAGATTGCCGGGCGCTATGGGCGGGACTACGTACGCCGACAGGTGCGCAAGGGCGAACACCTCGACGAACTATGGAGTGAGGCCGGAAAGCTCGGTCTGCTCGGGGTGAACTTGCCGGAACGTTACGGCGGAGGGGGCGGCGGCATGTACGACCTGTCGCTCGTCCTCGAAGAGTTCGCCGCCGCCGGATGCGCGCTGCTGATGATGGTCGTCTCGCCGGCCATCTGCGGCACGATCATCGCGCGATACGGCACCGACGACCAGAAGCAACGGTGGCTGCCCCACATCGCGCACGGCGAGACGATCATGGCATTCGCGATCACCGAGCCCGATGCCGGCTCCAACTCGCACCGGTTGACCACCACTGCCCGCCGCGATGGTGACGACTGGATCGTCAGCGGCCGCAAGGTGTTCGTGTCCGGTGTCGACCAAGCGACCGCAGTTCTCGTCGTTGGACGTACCGAGGATGCGAAGACGGGGCGGCTCAAGCCGGCACTGCTCGCCGTGCCCACCGGAAGCCCAGGCTTCGAGTACCGGCCGGTTGAAATGGATCTGGCCATGCCGGACAAGCAGTTCCTGCTGTTCCTCGACGACGTCCGACTGCCCGGCGACGCGCTCATTGGTGATGAGGACGCCGCGCTCATGCAACTCTTCGCCGGGCTGAACCCGGAGCGGATCATGGCCGCGGCATCGTCGATCGGGATGGGCCGCTTTGCCCTTGACCGGGCTGTCACGTACGCCAACAACCGCTCCGTGTGGGGTACCCCGATCGGCGCGCATCAGGGTCTGGCCCACCCGCTGGCAGAGATCAAGATCGAGCTCGAGCTGGCCAAGCTCATGATGCAAAAGGCAGCAACGCTGTATGACGACGGCGATGACGTCGCCGCAGGCGAGTCCGCGAACATGGCGAAGTACGCCGCCGCGGAGGCAAGCGCCCACGCCATCGACCAGGCGGTGCAGGTTCACGGCGGCAACGGGCTGGCGAGCGAGTACGGCCTGGGCGCGCTGCTTGCGGTGTCACGGGCGGCCCGCATCGCGCCGGTGAGCCGCGAGATGATTCTCAACTTCGTCGCGCAGAACACGCTGGGATTGCCGAGGTCCTATTGATGATCCAGTACGGAGTCGAGCGCGGCATCGCCCGCATCGCCCTCGATTCGCCGCACAATCGCAACGCGCTGTCGTCCGCGCTGATGGACGAACTCGAAGGCCGCCTGAGCGACGCCGGCGCCGACGACACAGTGCGTGCGGTGGAACTGACCCATACCGGCGGGACGTTCTGCGCGGGCGCCGACCTCACTGAGGCCCGGGTCGATATGACGGAGGGAACGCGCCGGCTCGTCGCGCTGTTGCGGCAGATCGTCGAACTGCCGAAGCCCGTAGTCGCCAGTATCGACGGGCACGTCCGGGCCGGCGGCATGGGGCTCGTGGGCGCCTGCGACATCGCTCTTGCAGGCCCGGCAAGCACATTCGCGTTCACGGAGGTGCGACTGGGCCTGGCCCCCGCGATCATCTCGCTCACGACGCTGCCCCGGCTCACCGCGCGCGCCGTCGGGCGCTACTACCTAACCGGCGAGACGTTCGACGCGGCGACCGCCGCCAGCATCGGACTCGTCACCGAGGCCGTCGACGACATCGACGCGGCCACGCACGCGGTGCTGGACGGGCTGCGCCGCGCGTCCCCCCAGGGCCTGCGCGAGACCAAGCCGCTCACCACGCGTGCCGTCGTGTTCGCCGACGCCGACGCGCTGACGACCCAGTCGGCGCGGCTGTTCGCCTCCGACGAAGCACGCGAGGGCATGACGTCCTTCCTGGAGAAACGGCCGCCGCGATGGGCGCTGTAGCCGCGATCCGGGAGCCGCAGCAGGACCGCAGCCGGGCCACCCGTCAGCGCCTCCTCGGGGCCGCCGTCGACTGCCTGGCCGAGCTCGGCTGGGCGCATGCCACCGTCGCCGTCGTCGCCGAACGCGCCGGCGTGTCGCGCGGCGCCGCCCAGCACCACTTCCCCACCCGCGAGGCGCTGTTCACCGCTGCCCTCGACTACATGGCCGCCGAACGCGTCGCCGAGGTGCGCCGCCGCGGCGCCGCGCTGCCGGCCGGCGCCCGGCACACCGAGGCCGTGGTGGAGATGCTGGTGGGCGTGTACGTCGGGCCGCTGTTCCGCGCGGCGGCGCAGGTGTGGGTGCAGGCGGCGGCCGACGACGCGCTGCGCACCCTGGTCGTGCCGCTCGAGGCACGGATGGCCCGGGAGACACACGCGATCGCCGTGCACCTGCTCGGCGTGGACGAGACGCAGCCGGGCGTCCGCGAGACCGTCCAGGGCCTGCTCGACATGGCCCGCGGGCTGGGCCTGGCCGACCTGCTCACCGACGATTCGAAGCGCCGCCAGCGGATCGTCAAGCGCTGGGCGGCCATCCTCTCCGACACGCTCGCCGGGTGCTGACGGGGCTGTGGCCCAGGCGTATCGTGACAGCTCACCACCCCACGTACGAGTCATCCCTCCCGGCTCGTCCGTGGGGCGGCTGTTCTTATCCGCCGGATGTGTCTCTCGGCCGCGCCCGCAAGGGGCGCATCCTCGAGCCACGCCGCGCCGCTCGCGGCGCGGCCCGCATAGCGGCCGGCGGGCTCTTCGCGCGAGCGCTCATCGCCACTGGGTTGTGTCCCGGTGGTCGGCTCCCACTGTTCGGCGCGAGCGCTCCGACCTGATCCGCCTTGCGCCTTACGGCGCGGGCCGCGTCGCGGCGGCGGGCTCTTCGCGCGAGCGCTCATCGCGTTTGGGGTAGGAATGGCGCGACTACTCATCGCTTTAAGGAGTCAGGTTGCGGGTTGCAGGCAGTGTTGCCTTGGTTACGGGTGGAGCGTCAGGGTTAGGGCTGGCTACTGCCCGGGCTCTTGTGGCTGGTGGGGCGAGTGTTGTCGTCCTGGATCTGCCGAGTTCTGGGGGCCAGCGTGTCGCCGAGGAGATCGGGGCGACGTTCACGCCGGGCGACGTCACGAGCGAAGACGATGTCAGCAGCGCCCTTGACGCGGCCACGCGACTCGGCCCGTTGCGTATCGCGGTGAGCTGCGCCGGGGTGGCCGATGCTGCCCGGGTGCTCGGTAGGCACGGACCGTTTCCGCTCGACACATTCCGCAAGGTCGTCGAGGTGAACCTCGTCGGTACGTTCAACGTCATCCGCCTCGCCGCGGCGCGCATCGCCGCGGCGGACGAGGTCGACGGCGAACGTGGCGTCATCGTCAACACCGCGTCGGTGGCTGCGTTCGAGGGGCAGATCGGACAGGCGGCTTATTCGGCGTCCAAGGGTGGGGTGGTCGGCATGACGCTGCCCATCGCCCGCGAGTTGGCCGCGTCGAAAATCCGCGTGGTGACCATCGCGCCCGGCCTGTTCGAGACGCCGATGCTGGCTGGGCTACCCGAGGACGCCAAGGCGTCGCTCGGCGCTCAGGTGCCGCACCCGGCCCGGCTGGGCAAGCCGGCCGAATACGCCGCGCTCGTCGAGCACATCATCGCCAACCCGATGCTCAACGGCGAGGTGGTGCGCCTCGACGGCGCGATCCGGATGGCGCCGCGCTGACACATCCGCCGGGCGTGTCGCTCCGGCACCGCTCACAAGGGGCGGATGCCTCACGCCACTCCACGCCTACGGCGCGGGCCGCGTGTCGGTCCGGCACCGCCCCCAAGGGGCGGATGCCTCATGCCACTCCGCGCTTTCAGCGCGGGCCGCGCCGCGGCCGGCGGCTCTTCGCGCGAGCGCTCATCGCACTAACCGCCGGCCATTGCGCCGACCACGCGGAACGGCTCCTTGCCTGCGGCTACCGCTTCGGGGAGCGGCGCATCCGGCAGCTCGTGCGACAGGTCCTCCTCGCAGGCGAAGAACCGCACGAACGAGCGGCGCTGCCCCGTAGCCGGATCACGTAGCGTGCCACGCAAGGCCGGGTAGCTGTGCTCGATGGCGTCGAGCACCGCGCGCTGCGTGGCCGCGGCGTCCACTGAGATCTCTTGCTCGCAGTGGGCAAGCTGCCGCAGGTGGGCGGGCAACACGACTCGGATCATGACAGTGTCTGCACCTCTACCGACAGCACCGCGGGCAGGTCGCGCACGATGGGTGCCCAGTGATCGCCGGAGTCGGCCGAGCCGTACACCTGCCCACCGGTCGTCCCGAAGTAGACGCCGCTCTCGGACAGTGAGTCGACGGCCAGCGCGTCTCGCAACACGTTGACGTAGCAGTGTTCTTGCGGCAGGCCGTCCGTCAGCGGCTCCCATTCGTTCCCGCCGCTGCGGCTGCGGTACACGCGAAGCTTCCCGTCCGGCGGAAAGTGGTGCGAGTCGCTGGTGATCGGCACGACGTAGATCGTCTCCGGCTCATGTGCATGGACCGCGATCGGGAAGCCGAAGTCGGTCGGCAGGTCGCCGCTCACCTCTTCCCAGCTGTCGGCCCCGTCGTCGCTGCGCATGACGTCCCAGTGCTTCTGCATGAACAGGGTGTCGGGGCGCGACGGGTGAAGTGCCAGCTTGTGCACGCAGTGCCCGACCTCCGCAGCCGGGGACGGGATGCCGTCGGACAGCAGCCCCTTGTTGACGGGCTCCCACGACGTGCCGCCGTCGTCGGTGCGGAAGACGCCGGCTGCCGAGATCGCCACGAACATCCGATCCGCGCTGCGTGGGTCGAGGATGATCGTGTGCACGCACATACCGCCTGCGCCGGGCTGCCACTGCGCGCCGGAGCCATGCTCGCGTAGGCCGCGCACCTCCTGCCAGGTGCCGCCCCCGTCGGTCGAGCGGAACAACGCCGCGTCCTCGACGCCCGCGTACACGGTGTCCCGGTCGGTCAGCGACGGCTCCAGATGCCACACCCGTGCGAACTCCCAGGGGTGCGGTGTGCCGTCGAACCACTGGTGCGTGCCCGGCACGCTCGCGTAAGCGAATTCGTTGCCGACCGGCTCCCAGGTGCGCCCACCGTCGTCCGAGCGCTGGATCACCTGCCCGAACCACCCGCTGGTCTGCGAGGCGTACAACCGGTCGGGGTCGACGGGCGATCCCGCGACGTGGTACACCTCCCAGCCCGGGAAGTGCGGCCCGCTGACATCCCAGTTGCGCCGCTGCTCATCCGATGTCAGTACGAAGGCGCCCTTCCGGGTGCCAACTAGTACCCGTACGCCGTTCACGCGATCACGCTCCCAGGTCGTCTCACGTGCCGTCCTAGTGCTCCAAGACACTATGACGCTCCGGCGTCCGAGAACTCATCGGTGCGCCCGGCACGGGTCTCTCTGCCTGGGCCTTATGCCATCAATGCGGACACTTCGGCATGGTCGCGGCCCTCGGCTCGTCGCAACACCGGTACGACACCAGGCAGGCGTACGACACCGTCACACGCATCCGCGCCGCCGTGCGGCCTATCCCCGGCGCCAACGCCTTGGTGGGTGGCTCCTCGGCCATCAACTGCGACACTCTTCAAGCCTCGAGGCACGACCGGAACTTGGTGATCCCAATCGTCCTGGTGGTGATCTTGGTAGGGCTGGCGGTGCTGCTCCGAGCGCTGCTCGTTCCCGTGTTGCTCATCAGCACGGTCGTGCTCTCGTTCGCCGCGACGCTCGACGTATGTTCGCTGGTGTGCAACCACCTGTTCCATTTCACGAGTGCCGACACGGCTTTTCCGTTATTCACGTTCATATTCCTGGTGGCGCTCGGCATCGACTACAACATCTTCCTGATGACCCGAATTCGTGAGGAGACCCTCGAGTTCGGGACACGTACCGGCATCCTGCGCGGGCTCGCCGTGACCGGCGGAGTAATCACCTCGGCCGGACGATCTGGTGGCCATCGCGACTTGCCCGCGGAACGAACTGATCTGCCCGGTTCGCCGCGCATTTACTCCTGAAGGTGGAGGTGGCCGGGTGCGCTTACTGATCACCTATTCTTTCTGCCCCGCTGCAATGGGAAGCTGACGCCGGCACGCAAGCGATCACCAGCCTGCCGAGAAGGGGGACGCACCATGAGCCGCGGCCAATCTGCCAGCGAAGAGGATGTCGTCACCAAGCTCAGCTCTCGATCGGTGCAGGAGACCGTGGACAGACTGACCGCGCTAATCAGTGCGAAAGGGCTGAAGCTGTTTGTCGTTATCGACCAGGCGGAGGAAGCGCGCCGGGTTGGGCTCACGCTGCGCGAAACCACCCTGGTGGTCTTCGGCAGTCCGCAGGCGGGCACCCCGGTGATGGTCGCCTCGCCGCCGGCTGCCCTCGACCTGCCGCTCAAGGCGCTCATCTGGGACGACGGGGGTACCACCAAGGTCTCCTACTACGCACCGGCCGCACTGGCAGCACGTCACGGTCTTACCGCCGATCTGGCCGCCAACCTGACTGGCATCGACGCCCTCACCGACGCAGCAGTCGCCGCATAGCGCGGCGCGCCCGATCCTCCTCAAGGAGCACGTCATGAGCGCCATCCCTGCCGCCGGGACCGGCCAATCCAAGAGCCTGGTCCTGACTGCGATGATCTTCGCGGTCGCGATGACCTTCATTGACCAGACCATCGTGTCGATCGCGGCGCCCACCATCCAGCACGACCTCGGCCTGACGAGCAGCGGCATTCAGTGGGCGATCAATGCCTACCTGCTGGCGCTTGCGGCGCTGTTCGCGTTCGGCGGCCGGTTAGCCGACACCGCCGGACACCGCAAGATGGTCGTCCTCGGCGTGATCATCTTCGCGGGCGCATCAGCGCTATGCGGCGCAACGCCCCACGGCACGATCGCGGAGGCGTGGCTTGTGGCGTTCCGCGCCCTGCAGGGCGCGGGCGGCGCGATCATGTTCCCCGCCGCGATCGCAATCGTGGTGCAGACGTTCGACATACGTTCGCGCGGCCGGGCGCTGGCCCTGTTCTTCGGCCTCGCCGGAGCGCTCACGGCCATCGGCCCCATCGCCGGCGGCTATCTGCTGGAGTGGTCCTGGCGCGCAATCTTCTGGATCAACATCCCAGTCGCGGTGATCGCACTTGTGCTGATCGCTGTCTCCAAACCGGCCACCGATCACCGGCCCGCGCCCATGGACTACCGCGGCCTGGCCCTGATCATCGCAGGCGTGGGGTTGAGCGTGTTCGGCCTGCAGCAGTCGGCAATGTGGGGCTGGCACAACCCGGTCATCTGGCTGTGCATTGTCGGAGGTCTGCTGCTGTTGGTGGTGTTTGTCAGGGTCGAGCGCCGCACCACATCGCCTCTGATCAACGTTCGCATATTTGGCAATCGGCAATTCCTGGTCGACAACATCATCCTCGGCATCGCCATGATGGCGTTCATCCCGGTGTTCTTCTTCGCCAGTATCTACGGGCAGATCGCTTTGGCGGAAAAGGCCACCAAGGCCAGCCTGCTGCTGCTGTATTTCTTCCTCGGATTCGTGGTCTGCGCGCAGATCGGCGGCCGGATGTTGGACCGGGTTGGGGTCAAGCGACCAGTGGTGCTCGGCTGTGTCCTGGCAACAGTCGGTTTCGCACTGTGGGCCGGCCGAGTGACCGACCTGCACTCCGGTGCGCAGGTTGTCTACATCGTGATGGCCGGAGCCGGTATGGGGCTCATGCTGGGGCAGGCCAACACCGACGCGATAAACCAGGCGTCCCGCTACTCGTACGGCGAAGCCACCGGCATCACCCAGACTGTCCGCAACTACGGCGCGAGCCTTGGCTTCGCCATCCTGGGCACCCTGCTGGTCTCCGTGTTCCGGTCGAAGGTGACCGACTCGCTCATCGCCCAGGGATTGCCCCATTCGGCTGCCTCGGCTCAGGCCGCAAAGATCGCCCAACTGCAAAACGGCACCAGCATCACCGACATTCCGCTGTTCATCCGCGCCGACTTCGCCGATGCGACACGTGCTGTCCTGTACGCGATGGCGGTGATCATGGGGGTTGCCGCTGTCGTTGCCCTGCGTGGGCTCAAGCGTGGCGTTCAGGAAGCCACCGAAGCAGCCGTTGTCGTCAATCAGGCTGAGCGCCGGAGCCGCCGGCGTCGGCCGCGCCGCCGAGACCGGGCGGCCGGGCAAGGGGCCTGGTAGGGCACCGAGACGCAAGCCTCGGCACGCTGCGGGGTTAGCAGAACAAACTGCTCGCATGGAACGCGTCCGCGTCCCCGCGTATCGAGGTGATGGCGCCGCCACGCCCGTCAGGTGATGAACCGACAAACAGAAGTACCCCGTCGCTGACCTGCACGATGATGCCGGCCGGGACATTGCCGGGACCGGGCCACGTGGGATCCGCAGTGAAGGGTGCGGCCGCCGAGCCGTACGCCGCGGCAATCCGGCTCATTGGATCGCCGAGGTTCACCCCGGCAGAGGTCGTGACGGTTGTTCCGGGTCCGCTTGTTGCGCGCGTGGCGTCGAAGCAGGTGTCGCCCCACGAGATTCGCAGCGTCGTTGATCCGGTAATGGTGTGATCAGCCGGTTGGAGAATCTCGTCTCCAGGGCTCGTCAGGCTGACTCCGGCCGCCGCCTCGGCCTGGGCACCGGTCATGCCCCGCGTGACAGCGCCCAGCGAGTGAGCGGTGATGACAATCTGGCTGTCCGTCCAGCGTCCCGACGCGGTCTGAGTGCCGACCTGGATGAGCGGGCCCTGGCTCACGGTCGTTCCGTGGAACGTGTACTTCTGCTGCCAGGTGGTTGTGGGACAACATGCCGGATCGTGCTGGCTGGACGTCTCCACGTATCCCGCGATCGCGACGGTCAGCACGTTGCCAGACACTGATGGGTCGCCGCTGCTGAACTGAAAGCCCGGCTGCGGGGCCGGCAGTGGCACTCGGTAGATCAGGCCGTATTCGCCGTTGATGACGCCGTACACATCGATCTCCGTGTTCGCGCCAGCTGCGGCTCCGCGGCACTCGACGCTGGCAACGGTGTCCGATACGGCGATTCCGGTCAGGTGTGCGGCCAGCGGTGCCTTGCTCAGGACGAAGCCACTGGGACATGACAGCTGCGGATGCGGCTGGGCGAGAGTCCAGGCATCCACGTTCGGCGGCACAGTCACCGACGTCGCTGATGGCTGGGTAGCCGGCTGGCTAGGGGCCGAGCTTTGCGGCAACTCGGTCGAGGGCGACGTCGGCGTTTGTGTCGAGCTGGTTGGCGCCGGCGTGGGCGTGGGCAACGTCGGCGTCGTCGGCGCCACGGTCCCGCCCGGCTGTGGGTGATGACCGGGCGAGGCTAGGTGCGCGACACCGATCGTCCCGCCGACGAGGGCCGCGACGCTGGCAACCGCGACGAGCGGCGCCACCCAGGGGCCGAAGCGGCGCAGCGGCCTGGCCCGGCGCGGCTCGAACGGCGGCGCCGGCCGTCGCGGCCCGAGTTGGGCGTCCACGGACTCGTTCAGCAACTGCCTCATGCGCTGGTCGATGTCGTTCACAGCTGACCTCCAAGCGTGCGGCGCAGTGTGGCCAGACCGCGGCTGGCCGCTGAGCGAACACCGCCCTCCCCGATGCCGAGCGTCCGCGCAATTTCCTCGTCGGACAGATCGGCTAGGTAGCGCAGGGTGAGCACCTCGCGTTGTCGATCCGGCAAGCCACGAAGCGCCGTCCGTGCCAGGTCGTGCTCGGCGCTGCGCATGCTGGCGTCATCGGCCGGCTCGCTTTCCTCCGCGTTCACCAGGCGTAGGTGCCGCCGCGCAGCACCTCGGCGGCGCAGCGCCGAGCGAGCCGCATTGACCACCGCGGTTCGCAGATAGCCCACCGCCGCCGAATGATCGCGAATCTGGTCGAGCCGCCGGTACATCGCAGAAAACGCATCCTGCACAACGTCCTCGGCCGACGCCACATCGTCTACCAGTCCGGTCGCGAGGCGCACCATCGGCCACCACTGCGCTTGATAGAGCGCCGGGAAGTCGACGGTCGCCGCTTTCGGCGCGCTCGCGGCCGATCCAATTGCCATGGGCCCTCCCGAGGCTCGCTGCTCGGACAGTTAGACGCTCCTGCACGGAACCTGTTGCACCCGCAGCGACAGAAATATTGTCCAGCCAACGACAAAGCGTCTTATCACGCTTAACGTTGACGGCGAGCGATCCCTTAGGGGGCGGGGGAGCCAGATGACCGAGCGTCCAGAGACATCCGGCGCCGAGCGCGCACGCACGGCGGACCAGGACCGGGCCAAAGAATGGCAGCTGTGGGGGCCATATCTAAGCGAGCGGCAATGGGGCACGGTTCGGGAGGACTACAGCCCTGACGGCGAGGCGTGGGGCTACCTGCCGCACGATCACGCCCGGTCGCAGGCGTATCGATGGGGCGAGGACGGTCTGGCCGGGTTCAGTGACCGCGAGCAGCGGGTGTGCCTGGCCTTGGCGCTGTGGAACGGGCGCGACCCCGTCCTGAAGGAGCGCCCGTTCGGCCTGACCGGTTCCGAGGGGAACCACGGTGAGGACGTCAAGGAGTACTGGTGGTACCTCGACGCGGTGCCGAGCCATGCCTGGAACCGGTGGCGCTACCACTACCCGCAGGCGGCGTTCCCGTACGAGGACCTGCTCGCCGAGAACGGCCGCCGCGGCAAGCACGATCCTGAATACGAGCTGCTCGATACGGGCGTGTTCGACGATGATCGGTACTGGATCGTCGAAGTGCACTACGCGAAGGCCGGGCCCACCGATGTGCTGATGTCGGTGCACATCACAAACGCCGGGCCCGACGAGGAAACGCTGCACGTGCTGCCCACCGTGTGGTTCCGGAACACCTGGTCGTGGGGCGACGAAACACCCCGGCCTGAGCTGGCGGCGGCTGACGCGACGACCGTCTCCATCAGCGACCCCACTCTGGGTGATCTCGAACTGCTGAGCTCGCCCGGCCCCGACGGCGCTCCCCCGACGCTGCTGTTCTGTGAGAACGAGACCAACCAGCGCCGCCTGTACGGCGTGGACGAGGGCACGCCGTACCCGAAGGACGCAATCAACGATCACGTCGTGGCGAACGCGAATACCGTCAGTCCCGAGCGCCGGGGCACGAAGTGCGCGGCGTGGTACCGCGTCACTGTCGCGAGTGGAGCGTCGGTGGAGCTACGGCTGCGGCTGCGTCCGGTCGGTTTGGGCGCCGATCCGGCAGTTGCGCTGGGGCCTGAGTACGAGCGGGTCGTCGCGACACGGCGCGCGGAAGCCGACGAGTTCTACGCCGACCTGACGCCGCCGAATGCCTCGGCGGACGAGGCGAACGTGATGCGCCAAGGCTTCGGCGGCCTGCTGTGGAGCAAGCAGCTCTACTACTACGACGTGGGTCGCTGGCTGGACGGCGATCCGGGCCAACTGACCCCGCCAGCATCACGCCTTTCGGGCCGCAACGCGAGATGGCGCAGCTTCAACGCGTTCGACATCATGTCGATGCCGGACAAGTGGGAATACCCCTGGTTCGCATCCTGGGACCTGGCCTTCCACTGCGTCGCGCTCGCGCACGTCGATCCTGCATTCGCCAAGCAGCAATTGCTGCTCGTCTGCCGCGAATGGTTCCAGAGCCCGACCGGTGCTTTGCCGGCCTACGAGTGGGACTTCGGCGACGTCAACCCTCCGGTGCAGGCGTGGGCTGCGCTCGAGGTGTTCGCGATCGACGGCGCCCGTGACCTGGACTTCCTCAGCCGCGTCTTCGACAAGCTGCTGGTGAACTTCACCTGGTGGGTCAATCGCGAGGACGCGGACGGATCGAACCTGTTCGAAGGCGGTTTCCTCGGGCTCGACAACATCGGCCCGATCGACCGGTCGCACCTTCCGGTAGGCGGCGTCCTGGAGCAGTCGGACGCCACCGGCTGGATGGCCACCTACGCGCTGGCGATGACTGCGATCGCGGCGATCCTGAACCGCACCGGATACCGATCGACGCGCGATCTCGTCTTCAAGTTCCTGGAGCATTTCGCGGAGATCCGCGACGCCATGCAGCGCCAGGGCATGTGGGACGACGCGGACGGCTTGTTCTACGACCGAATCCTCACCCCTGGCGGCGGCGTCGTTCCTGTCAAGGTCCACTCGATGGTCGGCATCATCCCGTTGCTGGCGACCGTTGTGATCGATGAGCAGATGCTTGATCGGAGCGTTGATCTCGGCAAGGAGTTCGCCCACTTCCTGGACCGCGAGGGGCTGCGCGACCGGGACAAGCTGATCGAAGCGGGCGTGCTGCGCGGTGACCCCGGGGAGCAGCGGCTGCTGCTGAGCTGTGCGGGCGTCGATCGGGTGATGCGCATGTTCACCCGGCTGTTCGACCCGGACGAATTCTTGTCGCCGCACGGGCTTCGGGCGATCTCCGCGTACCACCGCGACCACCCTTACGTGATCGAAGTCGAGGGGATGCGCGCGAGCGTGGACTACGAGCCGGCCGAGTCCACCACCAACATGTTCGGCGGCAACTCCAACTGGCGTGGCCCGGTCTGGTTCCCGTTGAACTTCCTCGCGGCCATGGCGATGCAGCGTTATCACCGCTTCTTCGGCGACGACCTGACCGTCGAGTACCCGACCGGATCCGGTCAGCGGCTGACGCTCGATGCGGTTGCCGACGACCTGTGGGATCGGCTTGTGTCGATCTTCCTGGTCGGACCGGACGGCCGTCGTCCATGCTTCGGATGGGTCGAACCCTTGCAGCACGACCCGCGATGGAAGGACAACATCGTGTTCAACGAGTACTTCCACGGCGACAACGGCGCCGGCCTCGGCGCGGCGCACCAGACCGGCTGGACGGGCCTCGTTGCTGATGTAATCCGCCGACGGCACGGGGTGGTCACGTCATCTGCCGACGTGGTCCATGGGCTCGGCGCGATGATCAGCCGGCAATGAACGCGGACGCGCTTCCCGGTTCGGCATTCCCGCTCGGGGCCAGCCCCAGCAACAACGGCACCAACTTCGCGGTTACGTCCGGCGGCGACGCGGTGCTGCTGTGCCTTTTCGACGCCGACGGCGCAGAGACGCAGATCCCGCTGCGGGAACGTGACGGCGATGTATGGCACGGCTTCGTGCCCGGTGTGCGGCCGGGTCAGGCTTACGGCTACCGCGTGATCGGCCCTTACGACCCGCGCCAGGGACTGCGCTACAACCCGGCGAAGTTGTTGCTCGACCCGTACGCGCGGGCCATCGACGGTGACGTGCATTTCGGGCCGGAGGTTTACGCATACGCGATTGACGACCCCGACACGGCGAGTGACCTGGATTCCGCGGAGCATGTCCCGCGCAGCCTGGTCGTCGACACCGCGTTCAACTGGAGCGGGCGGCCCAAGCCCGCGCGCAGTTACGCGGACACGATCATCTACGAGACCCATGTCAAAGGTCTCACGGCCGCGCATCCCGCGGTGCCCGAGGAACTTCGCGGGACATACGCGGCGATGGCCCACGACGCTGTGATCGCGCATCTGGTCGGCCTCGGTGTGACCGCCGTCGAACTGCTACCCGTGCATCACAGCGTCCCCGAGTCGAGGCTCGTCGAGCATGGGCTAACCAACTATTGGGGCTACAACACAATTGGCTACTTCGCGCCGCACGCCGGCTACTCGGCCGCGGTCCGCGCCGGACGGCCCGGTGGGCAGGTCGCCGAGTTCCAGGCGATGGTCGACAGGCTGCACGACGCCGGCCTCGAAGTGATCCTCGACGTCGTCTTCAACCACACCGCCGAAGGCGACCACCTCGGCCCGACGCTGTGCCACCGCGGGCTCGACAACGCCGCCTACTACCGGCTCGATCCTGCGGACCTCCGGCATTACGTGGATACGACCGGGTGCGGCAACTCCCTGAACGCCGATAGTCCGGTGAGCCTCGAGCTGATCATGAACTCGCTGCGCTACTGGCTCACCGATATGGGCGTTGACGGGTTCCGCTTCGATCTGGCTCCGACGCTGGCGCGCGAGGACGGCGACTTCGACAAGCTGTCGGCGTTCTTCGATCTGGTAGGACAGGATCCGGTGATCTCGCGGGCCAAGCTCCTCGCCGAGCCGTGGGACGTCGGGCGGCCCGACAGCTACGACGTGGGGCGCTTCCCGGCGCTGTGGAGCGAGTGGAACGGGCGCTACCGCGACTCCATGCGCGACTTCTGGCGCAGCCACGACGGTCTTATCGGCGAGTTCGCCTCCCGCCTCAGCGGCTCATCCGACGTGTACCGCGCGGCCAACCGGCGTCCCACCGCATCGGTCAACTTCATCACCGTCCACGACGGATTCACGTTGGCCGACCTGGTTTCCTACGACTCGAAGCACAACGAAGCCAACGGCGAGGCCAATCGCGACGGCACCGACGACAACCGCTCGTGGAACTGCGGCATCGAAGGCCCCACTACCGATGCCACCGTCTTGGAATTGCGTGCGCGACAACGACGCGCGATGCTTGCGACGCTGTTGCTCTCCTTCGGCATACCGATGCTGCTCGGTGGCGACGAATTCGGCCGGACGCAGCACGGCAACAACAACGCCTACTGTCAGGACAACGCCCTCAACTGGTTCGACTGGTCCGCCGTCGACGCGGACATGCTCGCCTCCGCTAGACGCCTGATCAGGCTGCGGCGGGAACATCCAGTGTTCAGGCGGCGCCGGTTCCTCACCGGCGTGGAAGCTACCGAGCTGCGGTGGTACACGCCGGCCGGCGCTGAAATGACCGGCGCTGACTGGACGAATCCCACCGCCCACAGCATTGCTGTATACCTGGAAGGAGCCGACGATCCTGACCGCGCCGCTGACGGTACGCCCCTGGTCGACGACGACTTCTTACTGCTGATCAACGCCTGGTGGGAACCGCTGGACTTCGTAATTGCGGCGGCCCCCACGCCGTCGTGGGGTCCCGAGATAGACACGTACGAACGGTCTGGTCTTGCGGCGGCGGCGAGTCTCAAAGCCGGAGATGCTGTGACCGTCCGCCCACGTTCGATCGTCGTGCTGCGTGAGATCCGAAGCTAGCGACGAGCCTGGTCCTGGGTGAGTTGCCGTCGCGTCGCGCGTTCCACGAGCACCGGCACGAAATCGCGGATCGGGCGGCCGTTGAACCGGTCGTACTGCCCGTGGACTGCCCGGTCAATGTCGTCCGCAGGCACGTCCGGGAACTGCCGTGTTAGTCGCGAGACAACTTGACGGATTGCCGCTTGCTCCTGGCCTGTTTGGCCGGAGCTCGCTGCCTGTGCCACGGTCACGCTCCTTCCTCTCCCGCACTCGCCATCGGCTAGGTGTTATCGGACCTCCGAGATGGTTGCGTTGTCAAGCATCGTTACGAGGGGTTGCAAGATCCTTACTCGTGAGTACCGCCGGCTAACGTTGCCGCGGGAGCCGAGAGGAAGGCGCTGACCCGCTCGGCGACCCCCGCCGGGTGCTCGAGCACGAAGAGGTGGCCGCCCCCGGCGATCACGTGCAACGTGGCGCCGGGGATGAGGTGGGCGAGCATGCGCCCATTCACGAGCGGCACGATCGGGTCGTCATCGCCGGCCAGCACGAGCGTGGGCTGGCGGAGGCGGCACAGCCACGGCAGGCTCGTCCATCCGGCGATGGAGTACAGCTGGGCGGCGTAGCCGCGCATGGTCGGCCGGTGCAGGAAACGGGCGAGTGATCCGTGCAGCAGCGCGTCCGGGTCGCGGCGGGCAGTCCCGCCGTAGATGTCGGCAGCGACGCGGCGGTAGTAGTCCGGCTGGTAGTAGCGGCGCGGGGTGGCCAGCGTCCACAGCACGCGCGGCGATCCGGGCACCCCGCCCAGGCCCGGGCCCGTGGCGGCCAGCACCAGGCGGCGGACCCGGTGTGGCGCCTGGTGCGCGAGTTGCTGGGCGACGACTCCGCCGAGCGAGACGCCGAAGACGTCGACCGTGTCGTACCCGTACGCGTCGAGCAGGCGCTCTGCGGTGCGGGCCACGCCGGACATCCGCCGCGGCCACGCGTATGGCGTCGAGCGCCCCACGCCTGGGGCGTCGTAGCTGATCGTCCGCACGCCGAGCCGATTCAGTTCGTGCTCGAACGGCTCGGCGAGCTCCAGGCTGGCGCCGATGCCCGTGATCAGCAGCAGCGGCGGCCCGGCGCCGGCATCGCCCGATACGGAGGTGCGCAGTCGCACCCCGTCCACATCAAGGAAGCGGATGTTACGTGAAGGCACCGACACCGGTGATGTCCCTTCCCACGATGAGGGTCTGGATCGTCTCGGTGCCTTCGTAGGTGTGCAGGGCCTCGATGTCGGCCATGTGTCGGATGACATGAAAATCGAGCAGGATGCCGTTTCCGCCAAGGAGATCACGTGCCTCGGCGACAACGGCGCGCGCCTTACGGGTGTTGTTCATCTTGGCGATCGCAGCGATCGTGTCGGTGAGGCTGCCTTCCTCGATCAGCCGGCCGAGCCGCAGGCAGTAGAGCTGCATCGAGCACACCTCGGCCAGCATCTTGACGAGCTTGTCCTGGACGATCTGGAAGCTCACCAGCAGCTTGCCGAACTGCGTCCGTTCCGAGCAGTACTGCGCAGCGATCTCGTAGGCGGCGGTGGCGTGGCCGAGTGCGCCCCACGCGACGGCGTTGCGCGTGCCGGCCAGCACCCGGCCGGTGTCCTTGAAGCTGTTCGCCCCGGGCAGCCGATTCACCTCGTCGACCTGGACGTCGGTGAGCGTGATCTCGGCCTGCCATACCGCGCGCAGCGAGCCCTTGCCGTCGATCTTGCTCGCCGCGTACCCGGGCGTGCCTTTCTCGACGAGGAATCCTTTGACCTGGCGGTCGGCCTCGTCGCGCGCCCACACCACGACGACGTCGGCGATGGTGCCGTTGCCGATCCATTTCTTGGCCCCGCTGATCGTCCACGTGTCACCGTCGCGCCGCGCGGTGGTCTCCAACGCAACCGAGTCGGAGCCGTGCGTGGGCTCGGTGAGCGCGAACGCCCCGATCTTGGTCAGCTGCGCCATCGCCGGCAGCCATTGCTGCTTCTGCTGCTCCGAGCCGAGCATCGCGATCGACTGCATCGCTAGGCCCGCCTGGACGCCCAGGAACGTGCCGAGGCTGCCGTCGCCCCGATTGAGCTCCATGTGGATCAGTCCGCACGCGATCGGGCTCATCGGCGGGCAGCCATAGCCCTCGATGCCGTCGCCGACTATGCCGAGTTTGGCCAGCTTCTCGACGAGCGGGAGGGGGAACTCTGCGCGCTCCCAGTACTCGTTGATGACCGGCAGCACCTCGTCGTCGACGAAGTCCCGGGTGCGCCGCCAGTAGGCGCGCTCCTCAGGGGTGAGCTGGTCGGCGATGCGGAAGAAGTCGGTGCCGCGGGAGCGGCCGATCGTCTCGTACATGTGCCGTACTCCTATGTCGAGTCCTATTCGAGTTGTCCGTGTGTCGCGACGCCCCAGCACCGCGACACACGGACAACTTCCGAAAGCGGCGGAAGCGAAGGCGAAAGGCGGAAGGGGGTCAGCTGTCGAAGACGTAGGTGCCCGGCGCTTCGACCAGCGGGCGCAGGCCACCACCGCCGAGCTGCTCGTGCGCCGGCCGAGGCGGACCGCAGCGCTCGGCCAGCCACGCCGACGCGTCGGTCCACCAGGTGCCCTGTCGCGTCTCGGCGCTCCTGAGCCACTCGGCGGCATCCGCGGGATTGGCCTTGTTGACCTGGTAGCTGGCCTTGGGGTTGCCGGGTGGGTTGACGAGTGCCGCGATGTGCCCACTCGTCGACAACACGAACCGGGACGCTCCGCCGAGCAATTGCGTCGTGCGGTAGCAGTTCTGCCAGGGCGTGATGTGGTCGGCGATGCCGGCGACGATGTAGCTGTCGACGTCGATGCGCGCCAGGTCGATCGGCACGCCCAGCACGGTGAGACCGCCACCGGTAATGAGCTGGTTGTCCATGGCCAGGTCGACGAAATCGGCGTGCAGCCCCGCAGGCATCCGGGTGGTGTCGGCGTTCCAGAAGAGGATGTCGAACGCGGGCGGCTTCTTGCCGAGCAGGTAATTGTTGACCCAGTAGTTCCACACGAGATCGCCGGGACGTAGCCAGGCGAAGACCTCGGCCAACGCCCGTCCGTCGAGGTAGCCGCGGCGCCGAGAGGCTGTCTTGGCTGCATTGGCAAGCCGCCGGTTGGTCACCGCGGAGGCGATACCGGCCCGCGAGCTGTCGATCACCGTCACTGCGAGGGCGAACGCGGCCAGGCGCTGCTGCCGGCCCGTCTCCGCTAGATAGGCAGCCGTGATGCTGGCGAGGATGCCGCCGGAGCAGATGCCGGCGAGCGCGGTGCGATCGGTGCCGCTGATCCGCTCGACCGCGTCCAGTGCGTCGAGGATGGCCTGCACGTAAATGTCGAAGTTCCACGCGGCGTGCCGAGCGTCCGGGTTACGCCAGGACATGACGAACACCTGCTGACCTTCTTGGAGCAGGAATTCGACGAGACTGCGGCCTGCTGCAAGGTCGAGGGCGTAGTACTTGTTGATCGTCGGCGGGACGATCAGCAGCGGCACGTCTCGCACCTGCTCGGTCTGCGGCGCGTACTGGATCAGCTCGAACACCTCGGTCCGCAGCACAACTGCGCCGGGCGTGACGGCGATGTTGCGCCCCACCTCGAACGCCGACCGATCAACCATCTCCGGGATTCGCGGCGACGACGCGAGATCACGCACCATCTGGACGCCACCACGCACCAGGTTCGCCCCGCCGCTGTCAATCGCCGCCTTGGCCGAGGCAGGGTTCACCAAGGCGACATTGCTGGGCGACACTGCCTCGAGCAGGTTCTCACTCACGAAGCGGATGCGTTGGTCATCACGCCAGCCCAGGCCGGCGTCCGCGACGAGCTGTTCAGCGGTCTGCCCGCCGGCCAGGTAGGCCTGGACCATACGCCGCAGTATGGGGTTGCTCGTCCAGGCCTCATCGACGAAGCGCCGGTCGCGCTTGGACGGCGCGATCGTCGAGGTGCCGAATGCGATGCGCCCGGTCTCGCCGACGAGCGAGCCCAGGCGGCGTGCGGTGGTTACGGGCCGGCGTGCCAGCCCTGCGATGAGCCTGAGGGTCGAGGCGTCCGGCGCGAAGCGGCGGACCGGGCCGAGCGCGGCGTCGATGAGCAGTGCGTCCAGCGGTGCGGCACGATCGGCCAGGTCGGCCGCTTGCTCGGGCGTTATCGAGGTAGTCATCCGGCGGCCTCCATCTCCGGAACGGTGATCTCTCGCTTGAGAATCTTCCCGGTCGGCCCCTTCGGCAAGGCCTCGACGAACCACACCCGGCGGGGGTACTTGTAAGCGGCCACCTGGGCCTTGACATATGCGCGCACTTCTTCAGCCGTGACCGATGTGCCGGGCTTCAGAACCACGGCGGCGCCCACCTCCTCGCCGAGTTCGACGTGCGGCATGCCGACCACGGCGGCCTCAGCCACGCACGGGTGCTCGTAGAGCACCTCTTCGATCTCGCGCGGGTAGATGTTGTAGCCGCCGCGGATGATCAGATCCTTCTTGCGGTCGACGATGAAGTAATAGCCCTCTTCGTCGATGCGGCCGACGTCACCGGTACGGAACCAACCGTCCGCGTCGACGGCCTCGGCCGTCGCGTCGGGCTTGTTCCAATAGCCCTTCATGATGTTGTGCCCGCGGATCGCGATCTCGCCGGCAGCTCCCTGCGGCAGTTCGGCTCCGAGCGGGTCGACGACCCGCATCTCCACGCCGCGGATCGGGGTGCCGATCGAGCCCGGCTTGCGCTCGCGGTCGGGGTGGTTGAACGACGCCACCGGGGACGTCTCGGACAGGCCGTAACCCTCCAGCACGATGCAGCCGAACGCGTCCTCGAACTGCCGCAGCACCTCGACCGGCATTGCCGCTCCGCCGGACACGCACACCCGCAGCGCCGACACGTCGTAGCCCGCGCGATCCGCAACGTGCAGCAGCGCGCTGTACATCGTCGGGACGCCGGCGAACACAGTCGCGTGATGTTCCGCGAGCATCCGCAGCGCCTGAGCCGGCTCGAACCGTGGGAGCACGGTGAGCGAGGCGCCGGCCGCGATCGCCGTGTTGAGCGTGCACGTCTGCCCGAACGAGTGGAACAGCGGCAGCCCGCCGAAGATCACGTCGTCCGGGCCGATCTGCAGCAGATCTTGCCCGGTGACCTCAGCGTTCTTGATCAGGTTCGCGTGCGTCAGCTCAGCGCCCTTGGGCCGCCCGGTCGTGCCAGAGGTGTACAGGATGACTGCAGTGTCATCGGGGGCACGATCGATGACCTGCGGCGCCGGAGTCGGCGTCGCCAGCAGGTCGCCGAACACGGCCGGATCGACCAGGATCGCCTCGGCGTCGACCTGCTTGGCGCCCAGCTCGACCTCCTCGCCCGCCACATGCCACGCGAAGATCACGGATGCCCCGGAATCGCCGAGGTAGTAGGAAACCTCACGCGCTTTGAGCAGCGGGTTCATCGGCACGACCACGCCACCCGCACGCAGTACGCCGTAGTACACGACTGCGAACTCCGGGACGTTCGGCAACATGATCCCCACCGGGGCGCCCGGCCCGAGACCCCGCGCAGCGAGCAGGCCGGCAACGCGAGCCGACGCGTCGTCCAGATCGCGGTAAGTGAGCGTGTCGTCGCCGAGGCGGATCGCTACCCGGCCGGGATGGGCAGCAGCGGTACGAGCGAGGCTGGCAGCTAGGTTCATGGCGTTGTCCCCGGTGATGGAGTGGGTTGGCCTGACCCAGCAATCGTCAGCCGCAGCACCCCGCCAACACGATGGGCGCGGGCACCAATCGCTCGCCCGCTCGTAGTGCACACGCACAACGCTTGCGGCCTATGCTCCGGCAATGACGACGGCGGCCGTCGACCCCGTAGTGCGCGAGCTCAGCCGAACACTGCTCCCCCGCGTCGACGAGTTCGCGCCGTGGATGGCGGAGCGGATCCGAGCGCATGAGCCGCTCTACCGTGAGGGCCACGCCGTCACGCCCGACGAGCTACGCCAATCGTGCAAGGACAACTTGCTCTACGTCTTCGGACGGCTCGCCGGTGAACCCAACATCGGCACGGAAGCTCCACGGGCCACCGGGGCCCGCCGCGCCGAGTCCGGGGTACCGCTATCGGCGCTGCTTTCGGCGTACCGCATCGGTGGACGTCTCATCTGGGAGCTCCTGGTCGAGCACGCCGACGCCGATGCGCAGGAGACGCTGCTGCGCTGCGCGGCCGACATCTGGGCCGTCTCGGACGAGCTCGCCGAAGCCGCGACAGACGCCTACCGCGGCGCCAGCGCTGACCGCGCCCGGCACGACAGCCAGCTACGTTCGGCCCTGCTCAACAGCCTGCTCGACGGCAAGCTCGGCGACAGCGCCCGCCTGTGGGAATCCGCTGCCCTGCTCAAGCTGCCGCAACACGGCAGCTTCGTGGTGGTGGCCGCCGAATGCCCGTCGCCGGGTGAGGAGGCGTTGCCGCGCGTCGAGGAATTGCTGCGCCGCCATGACGTCGTCTCGGCTTGGCGGCTCGACGCCGAGCTGCACGAAGGACTCGTCGCTCTGCGAACCCGGTTCGACGCCGAGCGACTCTCCGCCGAGTTGGCCCCCATCGCGCTCAACCGGGTCGGCGTCAGCGCGATCTACCCGGACCTCGATCAGACCGCGTCGGCGCTTCGGCAAGCCCGGCTGGCATGCGCTGCCGCGACACCGCACACGACCGGCCTGGTGCGCTTCGATCAGGAACCGATCGCGGTGCTGCTCGTGAGCGCCCCGGACATATCGCAGGCGGTCGCTCGCCGCATCTTGGGCCCGGTCCTCGACCTGCCGGACGACGATCGCGCGGTGATCATCGAGACGATGCGTTCCTGGCTTGCTTCCTGCGGCTCGACGTCGACGGCAGCCACGGGCTTGCACTTGCATCGCAACACGGTGCGCTATCGGCTGCGCCGCCTCGAGGAGCTCACCGGTCGCAGCCTCGCCAATCCGCTCGACCTCGCCGAGCTGCATATCGCCCTCGAATGCGCCCGCATGCTCGGCCTGTGCTGATCAACCGACCGCGTCGAGACCTGGCGTTACAGCCAGGACGGCACCACGCCTAGCGGGGCGGTCGGGGTATGGATGTCGGTGTGCAGGGCGTGCAGTCTCGCCAGCCAGCCCGCGATACCGACGGCTCCTTGCATCAGCCCGGGCTCGGGCGGCAACTCCGGCGGCGTTCGGGTGTGTTCGGTGTTGGACCAGGTGACGCCCAGAGGCGTGATGATCGCGCGTCCCATGACGTCGGCGGCCAACACGTCGGCCCAGGCGAGCAGATCGGTGTCACCGGTGGCCTGATAGCGGTCGAGTAGGAGGCGGCCGACGCCAGCGGTACCGCAGCACCGGGCGAGGTTGTCCCAGAAACCGGGATACAGGCGCGCGGGCAGGCCGCTGTCGGCGAGCGCCTGCAGGCAGGCGTCGACGGCGCGCTGCCAGCGTGGGTGCGGGTCGATCGCGTCAAGCAGCAGAAACAGCCGGATGGTGCCGGCCGGACCGTGGCACCAGCCGAAGTTCACCCGCGGGCGATTGGGCCGTGCTGGTATCGCCAACGGCAGCGCCCAGCCCTCGGGTGTGTGCCCGAGGCCGAGCAAAGTATCGCCGCCGCGCACCGCGACGTCGATCAGATCGGGGCGGTGCAGTCGGCGTCCCGCGGCTGCCAGCGCGTAGGCAACTCCTGCTGTGCCGTGGGAGAACCCCGGCATCAGGTACTCCCAGTCTCGCGTCATGCGCCACTGCAGGCCGTCCGGTCCGTGCTCGCCCGCTTGCACCAGCCGGTCGGCCAGCAGGTTTGCGGCATCGGCCACGTTCTCGGAGTCATCACCCAATAGCGCAAGCAAGATCCCAGCGTCGCCGGAGATCACGTCGGTGCAGCCCGCTGGGTCCGGCGCATGCAGCACGCGGTCGGCCATCTGCGAGCTGACCAAAGCGGCTGCCCTGCCGGCGTCGGCATCCTCGGCCACGCCGGCCCAGGCGCGCAGCGCCACCGCAACGCCTGCCCATCCGGTGAAGAGCCCGTCATCAGGCATCGTCTCGACGTTGGAGCCGCGCGTGGCGAGATGCGTCAACCGGGCCAGGGCACCGGCGGCGACCGTCGCGGCGTCGAACCCGCTCGCGGTGGCCTCGGCGCATCCCAGCAGCACACCCGCGGTGCCGGCGTACAGATCGTCGAAGAGTTCCCCGCCCTCGAGCCACGCCAGCCCACCGTCGACCTCGACCGCGACCGAC
>JBPYES010000104.1:0-4775 GCA_051984825.1 Jatrophihabitantaceae bacterium | reverse complement strand
CGGGCGCTCCACCGGAATCGCCCACCACGACGGGCAGCCCCAGCGCCGATGCCTCGAGGTAGACGATGCCGAGGCCCTCGACGTCCATGCCACCGCGACGGGTGCGACACGGCATGGCGAACACATCGCCCGCGGCATAGTGTGCCGCCAGCTCGCTCGCCGGGACGCCGCCCGCGAACACCACGTGATCGGCCACGCCGACGCGGCGGCCCAGCCGGGCCAGCTCGTCGCGGAAACGGCCCCGCCCGACGAGCAGCAGTGCCGCGCCGGGCGCCGCGCTCCGGATCGCCGGCAGGGCGCGAATGAGCGCATCCTGCCCCTTACGCGGCACCAGCCGGGACACGCACACGACGACCGGCCGCCCGGTCAGCCCGTACCGGGCGCGCACGGCCGAGCCGTCCACGCCGGGATGGAATGTCTCGACGTCCACTCCAGGTGTGAGCCGGCGCAGCGTGGCGCGCGGGCCGAACGCCGGGGCGAGACGTCTCGAGAAATACTCGCTCAGGTAGGTCACGACGTCGCACGTGCTACCGATGCGGCGTAGCACCTGCCGTGCACCGGGCAGCATCGCCCAGCCGGCCTCGTGACCGTGCGTGGTGGCGATGATGCGTTCGGCGCCGACGCTGCGCAGCGCGGGAGCGAGCAGGGCGAGCGGAGCGGCGGCCCCGAACCACACGGCGCTGCAATCGTGCTCGCGGGCCACGGCGGTGATGCGCCGGCGCGCGGGCGATGTCGGCAGGAGTAGGCCGTTGTGATGCCGGATCACCGGGAACGGCTGTGCCGCGTCGAACGCCCGCGCACCGTCATGGTCCGATGCATATACGACGATCGAGCCCGCCGGCTGACGGATCGCGACCTCGTGCACGAACGACTGGATGCCGCCCTGCCTGGGCGGAAAGTCGTTCGTCACGATCAGCGTGCGCCTGACGCAAGGGGACGGGTGCGCGTCCTGACTCGCTGCCTGGCTCATCTGCACGACGGTACGCAGCGCGGCGCCGGGATATCCGGCGCCGCGGCGAGCACATCCCCGGATCGACGTGGTAGCGGGGCGGGCCCGCTCTCGCCACCCGCCCCGGCCGCCGTCACGAAAGCCGGGTCGCGCCGGCCCAGTCGCCCATGTCCTGTGACGGATGCACGTACCGCACGCCCAGCGACTCGTCCGCTGCGGACACCGCGAGGTCGTTGCCGACGTAGATCTCGACGTGGCTGATCGGGCTGTAGAGGAAGATCAAGTCGCCCGGCAGTAGCTGGTTGAACGACACGTGCCTGCCGTAGTTGTACTGCGCGGACGCCTCGTGCGGCAGGCTGACACCCCCGTGCTCCCAGGCTGCCATCGTCAGCCCGGAGCAGTCGAACGCATCCGGCCCCGACGCGGCGAACACGTATGCCTTGCCGACCTGCGCGACCGCGTAGTCCACGGCCGCCTGAGCCCGTGCATTCGGCGCGGTGCCGACCCCGATGTCGCCCACGGCGCGGGGCACCGTGCCGCTGCTCGTATAGGTCGCCTGCTGCTGCGCGGTCAACGTGGCGAGGAGGTCTTTGAACTTGTTCGTGTCGACTTGCATCTGCTTCTTTTGCTTGTCGAGCGCGGCCGCCTTGGCCTGCGCGGCTGCAAGCAGCTTGGAGGCTTGCGCCTGCGCGGCCTTGGCCTTCGCCCGGATCGCCTTGATCTCCGCCACGATCTCGGCGCGGTGCGACGAGATGAGCGTCAGCGTGTCGAGCGCGTCGATGTAGCTCTGCCCGTCGGTGCTCGTCAGCAGCGCACCGGCGTGGCTGAACGATGCCGATTCGTACTCGGCAGTGATCGTCTCGCCAAGCCGGGCGCGCGCCTTGTCGAAGTTCGCGGCAGCGGAGAGTGCGGTCTGCTGGGCGGTGTCCGCGGCCTTCTGCTCGGCCGTCACGTCAGCCGCGGCCTTGTTGTACTGCTCTGCCAGAACCTCGTTCTGATGCGCGAGCTTGTCGAGTCGTGCCTTGACTTCTTCGATCGTGGGCTGTCCTGGAGTCGCGCCAGCGATGTGTGGCAAGACGACGGCACCTGTCCCGATCAGGGCGGCCAATGCGGCACCGGCTAGAAGCGATCGAACACGGCTGGGGGTCCGAGTCAACGCCACGGTCGGCGGAACTCCTTCTTCCTCGAACCGCCTACCGGGTTAGCTGACGGGTTCGGGCCGGAAGAAGCCCTACGGCGCGGGGATCCATCGCGACACGTCGCGACGAACCGCCGTCCCGATTCACCCCGGTGCTACTTGTGGGTCCCCGGTTCGCTGGCCCCGACACTCTGCCCCGCATACAGAGGGTCGACACCGCTGCGATTCAGCGGTAACTGTCCGTGACCCCCCGGTTTGGGGAGCCAGTGGGCCGGAAAGTCGCGCAAAGGGTACGACACACAGGGCCCAGCAGCAACGACGGGGGGTTACCTATTTTTGCGTCGCTTACGCTGTCTCACGGTGCGTAACCCCCACGACGGGCACGAGCCTTAATGGCGGCACCAATCCCTGCTCTGCAAGGGCACCGACCGCTTTGTGCTCCTCCTCGTCGAAGTCAACGGACGTGCTTGGTTGGCCTAACAATGCCGTGACAACGCAGTCAGGGCAGGCCACGTCACGCACACGACACGTGTCGCAGTCGATGATCACTCGATCGCCTCCGTCGTTTGGTCCGCGTTCTCGAGGAGGCTAAGCAGCGGGGCCGACAATTTCCGGGGCTGGCGCGTCAGGCCAGCCCGAAGCGCGCCAGAAGTACCGCAGCATCGGCCGTCCACGCACCGGAGCGCCCCACATCGAGTGCCACCTGCTTGTCCGACGACACGACGAGTAACGGGCGTCCGGGCGGCTCTGCCGCCACCAGCCGGCGGATGAGGTCGTCCGCGATCTCGTCGGGTGCGCTGAACAGCACCCGAACGCTGCGCGGCGTCGGCGGCATCGCGGGCGGGCGCTGCCCACCGTCAAATGCGATGGTGATCTCGGCGCCGGAGCGGGACGCCACGGCTGCCAGCGCACCGATCAGGCGACCCCGCTGGTCTGCCAACGGCAACTCGCCGTACCCGGCCTTGGTCACGTTGTAACCGTCCACGATCAGGTGGGTATTGGGCATGGCGAGCAAGGTGTCGAGCGCAGCGGGATCGCTGACGACTCGGCGCTGCACGGGGGTTTCCGCCGAGCCCACGGTGTCAGCCGGACGAGTGGCGGGCGCCGGCAACGACAGCTCACGGCGAATGCCCGCAGCCGCCTCGGTGACCGTGTCGACGAGCAACCACAGCCGGGCGTCGTCCATGTCGCGTTCGGATCGCACGCCGCGGCGCGCCGACTCAGCCGCACGTTCCAGCTCGCTGATGCGAGCACGCAGCCGCCGGGTCTCCGCCTCGCGGGCGCTCTCTGCGGCCTCCGCGCGACGGGTCGCATCGGCGGCGGCCGCCTGCGCGTCGTCACGCGCCCGCTCGACGGCGCGCAGCTCACCGGTGCGGACGCGCAGCTGCTTACGCAGGTCAGCGAGCTCCGAGTCGGCGGCGCCTGCCGCGCTCGCCACCGCGGCCTTGCCCTGCGCCACTTCGGCACGCAGCCGGCCTTTGAGCTCATCGATGCGGGCGCGCAGCTGCGCCACCTCGGCGGCGCTGGCCTTGCTGTCCGCGCGCTCGGCGGCGTAGCGCTCATTGGCGTCCGCGACGATGCGCTGCCAGTCGGCCGGCCGCACCAGATAGGCGACGACGGCGGTGTCCACCGGATCGGACGCTGCAGTGGACTCTCCGTCACGCACCGCCGAGGCAAGCTGCGGCAGCGCGTCGGCGACCGCGTCGGCCACCCGGGCGCGAAACGCGTCGTCCGCGTCCAAGGCAGCGGCTAGCTGGGTAGCTCCTAGGCGCGCCCGCTTCGTCGGGGTGAATCGAGCGAACGGCCGCACGGAGGCCGGCAGCTCATCCGGCGGTACCCGGCCGACCAGGTCGGCCGCGATAGTGACCAGCTGCTGGCGCGCAGGCTCACTCAGCACGACGTTGTCGTGCCCGTCCCGCTCACCAGTCATGCCGCGAGATTACGTCGCGGCGTGTCGTGCGCGCCGTCACGTTTTCCGTCAGACCCTGGTCCTACCGTCCAGTACGTGACGGCAGCGCCCAGCGAGATCATGATCCAGCCGAGCTTCGACGAGCTGGACGAGCCGCTGCGCGAAACGACGTTCACGGTGGTCGATCTGGAGACGACCGGCGGCGCCGCCGGATCGGATTCGATCACCGAGATCGGCGCGGTGAAGGTGCGCACCGGGGCCGTTATAGGCGAATTCCAGACACTGGTCGATCCCGGCCGGGCGATCGACCCATACGTGAGCGTCCTCACCGGCATCACCGACGCGATGGTCTCGACGGCGCCCCCGATCGGGGCCGTCGTCCCGGCCTTCCTCGAGTTCGCGCGCGGCAGCGTCCTCGTCGCGCACAACGCGCCCTTCGACGTGGGGTTTCTGCGCACCGCATGTACCGGGCTCGACCTCGCCTGGCCGCGGTTCGAGGTGGTCGACACTGCCGTGCTCGCCCGGCGCGTGCTCACCCGCGACGAGGTGCCGAACTGCCGGCTCGCCACCCTGGCGAGCTACTTCCATGCCGGTACCGAGCCGGTGCACCGCGCCCTGGCCGACGCACGAGCCACTGTCGACGTGCTGCACGGGCTGATCGACCGGGTAGGCAACCTCGGCGTGCAGTCGCTGCCGGAGCTTCGCGCCTTCACTGCGCAGGTGTCGGACGCGCAGCGGCGAAAGCGGCACCTGGCCGACGACCTGCCGTCGCGTCCCGG
>JBPYES010000103.1:0-6491 GCA_051984825.1 Jatrophihabitantaceae bacterium | reverse complement strand
TGCCGTCCACGTGCTCTTCCATCTCCGTGCGCGCCCATTCGGGCTGCCCGCCGAGGATCGCCTCGACGACGCTCGCGTGCTGCCGGGCCGAGTGCGCGATGTTTCCAGGGATCACCGGAATCGCGCGAAGCAGCTCGTCCAGCCGCATCTGCACATCCGCGACGACAGCGGTGACGAGCGCGCTGCCGCCGAGCGCGGCGATCGCCAGATGCAAACGCGAATCTGCCCGCCGGCGGACGTTCGGCTCGCAGTCCGTGGCGGCGCGCAGATATTCGAGCAAGCTGGAGCGGTCCGCGGCGCTCAACGTCCGGCTCGCGGCAAGGGCTGCGGCGCCCGGCTCCACCACCTTTCGCAGCGAGAGCACGTCGTCGAGATGGTGTCCGATGGCCCGCTCGAGTTCGTCGCGGGAGCGGGTGTGCTCTCGGCGCGGCACCGCAACGAATGTCCCGCCGCCGCGGCCACGCCGCGACTCGACCAGTCCGGCGTCGCGCAGCGCTTTGATCGCCTCGCGCAGTGTCACTCGGCTCACCCCGAACGTTTCCGCGAGCTCTCGCTCGGGTGGCAGCCGATCGCCCTCCACCAGGACGCCGAGCCGGATGCTCTGGGCAAGGCGCTCGATGGTGACCTCAAATGCATTGCGCACCGGCACCGGCGAGAAGAGCGTGCGGGTCCACAGCGCCTCGACGTTGCCGCTACCCATACGATCCACTCCCAGCGCAGGCGGCGATGAACGCCGCAAACAGCTCGTAGCAGTCGTCAACCTCCGGATGCCACTGCACTCCGAATACCCATCGGCGGTCAGCCAATTCGACCGCCTCGACGATGCCGTCCTCGGCCCAGCCACACGCGGAGAGTCCCTTGCCGAGTGTGTGTACGGCCTGATGGTGGTACGTCGCGATGTCGACGCGCGGCCCAATGATGCGCGCTAGCCGGCTTTCCGGATCGAGATCGACAACGTGCCGTCCGTGTGCGCCAGCCCGCGGCTGGTGCAGGTCGGTTCCGACCTCGTCCGGCAAGTGCTGGACAAGATCGCCACCGAGCGCGACGTTGAGCACCTGCATGCCGCGACAGACGGCGAGCACCGGCAGATCACGTTCCAGCGCCTCTTCGAGCAGCGCCAATTCCGACGCGTCACGGTCCGGGCGCGACGCACCGGTGCGCGGGTGCGGGCTGGCGTCGTACCGCTGCGGATCGATGTCTGCGCCGCCCGAAAGCAGCAAGCCGTCGAGGCCGTCGAGGACCGCTGCGGCATGCGCGGGCGGGGCAGGGGGGACCAGTATCGCGACCCCTCCGGCCCGCTCGACGGCGGTCGCGTAGGACGACGGCAGCAGGTCGGAGAGCTCGTCCCAATGGCCGCGCCGAGCCACTTCCCGGTACGTAGTGGCGCCAATCCGCGGCGTTCGGATGGGTTTCACTGCCACGCCGGAATGGTACGTGCGACAGTCCGCATTACGCGCCTCGGACCCGAGTCCCCGACGGGTCGAACAGCGGCTCGTTCACGACCTCCCCTGGCACCCAGTCGCCGAACAGATCGACCTCGACGGTAGTGCCCGGCTTGGCGTCGAACGGCACGTACGCATACGCGATCGACGCGGCCACAGAGTGCCCATAACCACCGGATGTCACCCGACCGACGACCTCGCCATCGACGCGGACAGGTTCGTTGCCCAGGACGAGCCGGCGCCGGTCGGTGAGCACAATCGCACGTAGCCGGCGGGTGGGTCCTTCCTTGCGCGCGGCGCGCAGGGCATCGCGCCCGACGAAGCCCCCCGGCTTGTCGAGCTTGACGCAGAACCCGAGGCCCGCCTCGTACGGTGTCGTCTCGGGTGTGATGTCGGTACCCCACACGCGGTAGCCCTTCTCCAGCCGCATGCTTTCGATCGCGCGGTACCCGGCGGCGATCATTCCGGCGCCATGCCCCACCTCCCACAGGGTCTCCCAGAGGGTCAGGCCGTATTCGCTCGACGCGTACAGTTCCCAGCCGAGTTCGCCAACGAAGGTGACGCGCAATGCCCGCAGCGGTACGTCACCTACGGTCAGTTCTTGCGCCGTCATATAGGGAAACTGCTCACTGCGGAGATCGCTAGGCGTGAGCGACTGCAAGATCTCGCGCGACTGTGGGCCCCACAGGGCGTAGCAGCACGTGGCCCCGGTGACGTCTGCGATACGCACATCGAAACCGTGCCGCCGCGCTTGGCGCCGCAGCCAGGAGATGTCGTGCGAGCCGAACGCGGTTCCGGTGACGATGAGGAAGGTGTCGTCTTCGAGCCGAGTGACCGTGAAATCCGACTCGATGCCGCCCCGATCGTTAAGCGCCTGCGTGTAAGTGACGTCCCCGACCGCACGCGCGACTTCGTTGTCGCAGACCCAATCGAGGAACGCTCCGGCCTCGGCGCCACTGACCTCGATTTTCGCGAATGATGACTCGTCGAAGAGCCCAGCGCCGGCACGCGTCGCGAGATGCTCAGCGCCGACCGCAGACGACCAGTACCGGCTCGGCCAACCGTGCGGTGCTGCCGCTGCGCCGTCGGCGTTCGACTCGTACCAGTCGACGCGCTCCCACCCAGCTTTCTCGCCGAACACCGCACCGTGCTCCGCGTGCCAGGCATACACGGGTGATCGGCGCAGCGGCCGCGCCGCCCGTCGCTGTCGATCGGGATAGGGGATGTCGTAGTACGTCCGGTAGTTCTCCGCGGTGCGCGCGAGCGTATAGCCGGGCGAGCGGTACTGCCTGCCGAAACGTGCGATGTCCATGTGCGAGACATCCATCGATGACGCACCTTCGATGATCCATTCGGCCATCACCTTGCCGATACCGCCGGCGCCGGCAATGCCGTGCGCACAGAAACCGGCCGCGACGAAGAACCCACCGACCTCGGTCTCACCAAGGCAGAACTCGTTGTCCGGGGTGAAGGCCTCAGGGCCGTTGATCAACCGGCGGACACCGACATTGGCCAGCGCAGGCACCCGGCGCTGCGCATTGGCCGCGATGTCCTCGAATCGCGGCCAGTCTTGCGAAAGCAACCGACCGTTGAAGTCGGACGGAATCGCGTCGAAGGCGACGCGAGTTGCGGTCCAGGCTGCCGGATCGCGCTCATATCCCCCCATCAGCAAACCGTCGACGTCCTGCCGGAAGTACACGAGCAGGTCTGGGTCGCGAAGCGTCGGCAGGAAGGGCTCGCCGGGTACACGAAACGGTTCGGTGATCACGTATTGATGCGACATCGGCACGAGCGGGATCCGGGCGCCGACGAGCCGACCGATCTCCGCCGCGAACATGCCGGCACAGTTGACGACGACTTCGCAGTCAACGTCGCCGCGGTCAGTGCGTACCTGCGTAACGCGCCCATGTCGTGTCGCTATCCCGGTGACGCGCGTGTGCTGTCGAACCTGGACCCCCAGGGCACGCGCCGCCGTCGCGAGCGTGTAGCACAACTGCGCCGGATCGAGGTGTCCGTCAGATTCGAGGTAAGCGGCTCCGACCACGCCGTCGAGGTCCACCAACGGGAAGCGCTCGGCAACTTCGGCGGGCGAGATCTCGTGCAGCGGCAAGCCGAAACTGCGCGCCCAGCTGATCTGGCGACGGATCTCTTCGAGCCGTTCCGGCGACGACGCGAGCTTGATTCCCCCGCACTCCCGCCAGCCGACTGGGTTGTCGGTGTCCTGCAGCCGCCGGTACAACTCGACCGAGTACATGTTCATGCGGGTGAGCGTCGGGTCGGCACGCAGCTGCCCGACCAGGCCCGCCGAATGGAACGTCGACCCGCTTGTCAGCTCGGACCGCTCGACGAGTAGTACGTCCCTCTCGCCCATTTCCGCCAAATGCAGCGCGACACTCGTGCCGCCGACCCCGCCACCGATGACAACGACGCGAGCCATTTGGGGTAGGTCGGCGCTAGTCACGGCCATCGATCATCGCCCTGCGACGGCGCATCGACAAGCGCAATGCAAAAGAAAAGGTCTGCCCTCTAGACCGATTGTTGCGCACGGCCCTACGATCCGAGACCAACCGCACGGGGACCGTCCGTGGCTACACGCCGCTGATGACGGGAGGTGGCGTTTGACGGGGCAAGCCCTGCATGTCCATACGGACACGCGATACCTGCCGAATGCCGCCAATGCAGCAAGTGCGGTGCTCGAACGCCTGCCGTCGTTGGCAGGAACTCAACGGCGGCTGGAGCTTCTCACTGGTGGACTGACGAACCGGAACTACCGGGTGTCGCTGGCGTCAGGCGAGCAATTCGTCGCGCGCTTCGCCGGGGCAAAGAGCAGCCTGCTTGCCATCGACCGCGACGCCGAGTACTGCAACTCGGTGTCGGCCGCGCAGGGCGGCGTCGGTCCCGAGGTTGTCGAGTATGCACCCGAGCAGGGTGTGCTGCTCGTGAAATGGATCAACGGACGCACCTTCGGCGACGCCGACCTGGACAACGCGTCGCAGCTGGAGCGTGTCGCGCAGTTGTCCAGGGAGTTGCATACCGGGCCACGGTTCGTCGGCCCATTCGACATGTTCGACATCCAGCGCCGCTACCTGCGCATAGTCCGCGAATCCGGATTCCGGCTGCCGGACGGCTACCTCTCCTTCGAGCCGGACCTGCGGCGCATCGAAGACGCTCTTCGCGCATCGGCCACCGGCACTGTTCCATGTCACAACGACCTGTTGGCCGCGAACATCCTCGACGACGGCACCCGACTGTGGTTCATCGACTACGAGTACGCGGGCAACAACGACCCTTGCTTCGAGCTCGGCAACATCTGGAGCGAAGCCGCGCTCGACCCCGACCGGCTCGAACACCTGGTGACGTCCTACTTCGGTACACCGTCGCCGGCGATGACCGCACGTGCCAGGCTGTTCGGCCTCGCCGCCAAGTACGGATGGACGCTGTGGGCATCGATCCAGGCTGCGGTCAGCGAAGTCGACTTCGACTTTTGGCAATGGGGCATCGAGAAGTACGCCCGCGCCTGCAAAGAGTTCCGTGACCCGGAACTGGACAAGTGGATCGCGATCGTTGCGGAATCCCTCCGAGACAGAGGAGCCGAACAGTGGCCGACACCATCCAGCTGACCGCCGACGAGCAACGTCTCGCCGAGCTCGGCTACAAGCAGGAACTGCACCGCTCGTGGTCGGGCTTCTCGAACTTCGCTATCTCGTTCTCGATCATCTCGATCCTTGCCGGTTGTTTCACGACGTTCGGCGTCGGCTGGAACAACGGCGGTCCAGCAGCCATCGCGTGGGGCTGGCCGATCGTCTCGATGTTCATCCTCGTCATCGGCCTGTGCATGTCCGAGCTGGTCTCGGCCTTCCCGACGTCGGGTGGCATCTACTGGTGGGCCTCGAAGCTCGGCGGGGCGAAGGCCGGCTATTACACCGGCTGGCTGAACCTCATCGGGTTGCTCGCCATCGACGCGTCCGTCGCGTACGGCTGCGCGACGTTCTTCGACCTGACGCTCGACACGTACAGCAAGTCGTGGGCGAGCCACTACAGCCTCACACGCGTCTTCATCGTCTTCCTCGTCGTTCTGGCGCTTGTCGCCCTGGTGAATATCTTCTCCAGCCAACTGCTCGCAATCCTGAACAACATTTCAGTGTGGTGGCACGTCGCTGGAGCGTCCGCCGTCGTGCTCATCCTGCTGTTCGTGCCGAGCCACCATGCGAGCGCCTCGTCGGTGTTCACACACACCGTCAACAACACCGGCTTCTTCAACGGCAGCACGCACGGACTCGGGTTCATCTTCTACGTGCTGCCCCTCTCGGCGATCCTGACTCAGTACACGATCACCGGCTACGATGCCTCCGCGCATCTGTCCGAGGAAACGCACAAGGCGGCCGACTCGGCGGCCAAGGGCATCTGGCGCTCGATCTTCTATTCCGCGATCGGCGGGTGGATCCTGCTGCTCGCGTTCCTGTTCTCCGTCCAGAACGAGGCCGGTGTGACAAAGGGCGGCGGCGGCGTCTCAGTCATCTTCAGCCAGGCGCTCACGACCAACTGGGCCAGCACGGTGCTGGCCATCTCGACGATCGGCCAGTTCTTCTGCACGGTTGCGTGCATGACGAGCACCACGCGCATGCTGTTCGCATTCAGCCGGGACGGCGCAGTGCCGGGCGGCCAGTTCTGGTCCAGGTTGAACAAGCACCGCGTGCCTGTGTACGGGGTGATCGTTTCCGCGGTCGTCGCAGTGATCATCACACTGCCGGCAGTGGTGAAGGTGAACATCAACGGCGCACCGGTCCCGGTCGCCTTCTTCGCCGTGGTGTCGATCGGCGTCGTCGGTCTCTACGTCGCGTTCGCGATCCCGATCTTCCTGCGGTGGAGAGCCGGTGATTCGTTCCAGACCGGCGGGTGGACCCTCGGCCGGAAGTACAAGTGGATGTGCATTGTCGCGGTGGTCGAGATCGCCATCACGTCGATCATCGCGCTGCTGCCGACGTCCTACGTGGGCGTGCCGTGGAACACCGGCTTCGCGTGGAAGTACGTGAACTACACGATCCTCGT
>JBPYES010000102.1:0-13615 GCA_051984825.1 Jatrophihabitantaceae bacterium | reverse complement strand
TCACGCCGCTCGGGCTGCTGGTGACGCCGAACGTCAGGATCGCACCGACGGCGATCACGAACAAACTTGCCGCGAACCTCACAGACATAATTTCTACCCCGGGCCGGGGGTCCGTTAACCGTGTCGGCGATGTCCCGTCACCAGCGCCGAGTCCGTGCCCTGTCCCGCGCGGTGCAGCAGTTCGGCGAGGTGGATGGCTTCGCGGCCACCGCTGTCGAGTTCGTGGATTTGGGTGCGGCAGCTGAATCCGTCGGCGAGCACGATCGTTTCCGGGTCGGCGTCACGCACCGCAGGCAGCAGCACACTCTCGGCGCAGGCCTTGCTCACGTCGAGGTGGCCGGCTTCGAACCCGAAGTTGCCGGCTAGTCCGCAGCATCCTGAGTCGAGCTGCTCGACGTCGGCGCCGGAGTCTTGCAGGAGTTGCCGGTCGGTGTCCCAGCCGAGTACGGCGTGCTGGTGGCAGTGCACCTGCGCGATGGCGTGGACGCCGGAAAGCGATGGCGGCTGCCAGCCTGGTGTGTGCTCGGTGAGCATTTCGGCGAGGGTAACCGTCTGTTTCTGGAGGCGGGCGATGTCGAGATCGTCGGGGAACAGGTCGGGGGCGTCGGAGCGGAACACGCTGGTGCAGCTGGGTTCCAGGCCGACGACCAGCCCGCCGTCGCGGATGTGGGGCGCGAGGGTGTCGATGGTGCGGCGCAGCATCTTCTTGGCGGTGGTGAGTTGCCCGGTGGAGATCCAGGTCAGCCCGCAGCACACACCACCCTGCGGCAGCGACACGGTCCAGCCGGCGTCTTCGAGCAGTTCGACGGCAGCCTGGCCGATGTGGGGGTGGAAGTTGTTGGTGAACGTGTCCGGCCAGAGCAGCACGGTGCCTCGGGTGCCTGGGCGGGACCCGCCGCGCCGCATCCACCACTGCTGCAACGTCTCCGGGGCGAACTGCGGGATCTCGCGCGGTTCCAGCCCGGCGGCTCGGGTGGCGAGTCGCGCCAGCCGCGGAGAGCTCGTGAACGCGTTGACGACGCGAGCGGCATGCGCGGCGGTGACCGTACGCGCCAGTACGGGTAGCCAGCCGAGGGTGTAGTGGCTGCGCGGCCGGAGGCGTCGTTGGTAGTGATGGGCCAGGAATTCGGCCTTGTAGGTGGCCATGTCGACGTCGACGGGGCAGTCGTGCTTGCACCCCTTGCAGGCCAGGCACAGGTCGAGTGCGTCACGTACTGCGGTGGAGCGCCAGCCGTCGCGGATGGGCCCCTCGCCGTGTCCGTTCAGCATTTCGAACAGCATCCGGGCGCGGCCGCGGGTGGAGTGTTCCTCCTCGCGAGTGGCCTGGTACGACGGGCACATGACAGCGCCGTTGGGGTGGGCGTGTTGGCGGCACTTGCCGACGCCGACACAGCGGTTTGCCGCGTTGACGAACGAGCCGTTGTCTTCGGGGTAGGCGAAGTGCAGTGTGCCTGTGTAGCGCGGCGCCCAGGTGCCGCCCAGGCGCAGGTTCTCATCGAGGCGGCGTGGGTTCACGAGTTTGCCGGGGTTCATCCGGTTGTCGGGATCGAAGAGCGCCTTCAGCTCACGGAACGCGTCCATGATCGTCGGGCCGAACATCTTGGGGAGCAGCTCGCCGCGGGTTTGTCCGTCGCCGTGTTCGCCGGAGAAGGAGCCCCCGTAGGAGGCGACCAGGTCGGCGGCGCGTTCGAGGAAGCGGCGGTATTTGGCGACGCCGCCGGTGTCGGTGAGCCCGAAGGGGATGCGGGTGTGCACGCAGCCTTGCCCGAAGTGCCCGTACAAGCTGGGCTGCGCCTCGTCGGCGTACCCGAACTCCTCGTAGAGCTTCTCCAGGTCGCGCAGGTATTCGCCAAGCCGGTCCGGGTGCACAGCGGAGTCTTCCCAGCCCTCCCAGGTGTCCGGGTGACCCGGCACGTGCGCCGTCGCGCCGAGGCCGGCTTCGCGGGCCTGCCACAACTCGTCCTCGTGCTCCGGCTCGTCGAGGAACCCGACGTCCGGGTCGTGCTCGGACTCGCCGAGTGCGTCCAGCAGTCGCTGCCCCGCCTCATCGACCTCCTGCTTGGTGTCGGCGCCGAACTGCACCATCAAGAAGCCTTTGCCCTTGGGCAACTCGGCCAGCGCCTGTGCGTTGAGGTGCTTGATCCGCTGATCACGGATCAGCCGTTCATCCAGGCCCTCCAGTGCAATCGGCTCGTGTGGCAGGATCGCCGGCACCGCATCGGCCGCCTTCATGACCGACTCGAAACCCAGCACGATCAGGGAACGCTCCTTCAGTACCGGGACGAGCTCCAGTTCGGCGCGCAGTACCGTGACCAGCGTCGACTCACTTCCAACCAGCGTCCCCGCCACGTCGAAGTTGTGCTCCGGCAGCAGCGAATCCAGGTTGTAGCCGGACACCCGCCGCGGAATATCCGGATACCGCGCTCGGATCTCCTCGGCGTACTCATCGCGCAACCGGCGCAAACCCCGATACACCCGCGCCTGCCCATCCCCGCGGCGCTCGATCTCGCGGTACTCCTCGTCGCCGGTCTCCCCACACCAAAACCGGGTGCCGTCGTACAGCAGCACCTCAAGCTGCGCGATGTTGTCGCCGACCTTGCCGGTGCGCTGCGCCGTCGCCCCACACGAGTTATTGCCGATCATCCCGCCCAGCGTGCAATTCGGGTGCGTCGCCGGCTCTGGCCCGTACCGCAGCCCGTGCTGCTCCAGCTGCCCGTTCAGGACGTCCAGCACGATCCCCGGCTCCACCACGCACGTGCGCTTCTCGGGATCGACCGACAGCAGCCGGTGACAGTACTTCGCCCAATCCAGCATCACCGCGTTGTTCGTGCACTGCCCCGCCAGGCTCGTCCCCCCGCCCCGCGACAACACCGGCGCGCCATGCTCGCGGCACACTGCCACCGCCGCCACGCCTGCCTCGACGCTGTGCGGCACCACCACCCCGATCGGCACCTGCCGAAAATTCGACGCGTCCACCGAATACGCCGCCCGCGTCCCCGCGTCGAAGCGGACCTCGCCGTCGACTCGATCTTTGAGGGCACGCTCCAGCGCCGCGTCGATCATGTGCCGGCCTCCTCGGTTAGCCACTGCTCCGGCGTTATCCCCGGCTGGACGCCGCCCTACGCACCGCGGGTCGACGCGCGAGGTTTGGGGCAGACCATCGACCGGGTATCAACGTGGCGGGCTGTCGAGGACGTGCCGAGGAGTCGCAGATGCCGCGCATCGAGGTGGAGGTCACGCACCCGGACCGGGTGCTGTTCCCTGACGACGGCATCACCAAGGGCGACCTCGTCGACTACTACACGGAAATCGCTCCCAGCATGCTGCCGCACGTGAAGGGCCGGCCGCTGATGTTGCAGCGCTTTCCGCGTGGCATCGGCGAGCACGGCTTCGTGCAGAAAGACTTCGAGGGCGCGCTCCCGGACTGGATGAGCTGGATCGAGGTCGACAAGCACGACGGGACGCTCGTGCACGCAGTCGCTGATCGCGCCGAGGCAGTCGTGTGGCTGGCGAACCACGACTGCATCACGCCGCATGCCTGGCCCTCGCAGCGGGGCAGGCTGGACAATCCCGATCGGATGATCTTCGACCTCGACCCGTCCGGCGGCGCGGACTTCACCGCGGTGCGCGCAAGCGCCTACACGCTCGCCGAGGTGCTGGACGGGCTCGGGCTGGTGGCATACATACAGGTCACCGGCTCGCGCGGCGCGCACGTCCTGGTGCCGCTCGACGCAGACGCCGACTTCGACACGGTGCGCCAGTTCGCCCGCGACGTGGCCGAGATCGTGATCACTGACGATCCCGGCCAGCGGACCCTGGAAGCGCGAAAGGATCGGCGCGGCGACCGCGTGTACTTCGACATAATGCGGAACGCCTATGCGCAGACGGCGGTTGCGCCCTACGCAGTGCGCGCCCGGTCCGGCGCGCCGGTCGCCACCCCGATCGAGTGGTCCGAGCTGGACGGTGCATCCATGCGGCCGGACCTGTTCACCATCCGGGACGTCGCCAAGCGGGTCGCCGATCACGGCGACCCGTGGGCGAACATAGACCGGCACGCACGGTCGCTTACCCGGCCACTGGACAAGCTCCGCCGAATGTCGAACAGCGCCCGGGCGCGGTGACCTAAGCGTCAGCTTCGTCGGCGGCGGCAAGTTCTTTCGATAGCGCCGCGGTGATCGTCGTCAGCACACGTGCCGCCGTCACAAGGTCGTCCGGCGCGATCTCGCCGTAGGCACGCGCGATGTACCGGGCGATCTTCGCGCGGAGCTCGCCGATCAGGGCGGCGCCGACGGGAGTGACGCTCACCCACTGGTCCGGCGATCGTTCGAGCAGTCCGGCCTGGGCGAGAACGTCGATCGCGGACTCGACCGTGGCCGGCGCATACTTCGCTTTGCTCGTGACGCGGGCGACGAGGCCTGCTGCTGACGATCCCCCGTTCAGTGAGAACGCGAGTTGAAGCGTGATCCACTGCCGTTCGTCCAGCGTGGTCCCGGCCAGGACGCGGTCGAGGACCGCACTGTGCGCCTTCTCGGCCTGCCCGACGATCGACGGGTTGAGCACTGACAGCGCATCTGGAGTTGACACTCTTCCCCCTACGGAAAGTTGTTCATTGTCTAAGTGGATAGATGTTATCCAGTTCGCCGAGAACCGTAGCGGCTGGAAGTGGATAATGTCAATCCGGTTCTGTTACGGTGCTGGCGTGCCTGCTCAGTCGCCACGGTCGCTGCGCCGCGACGCGCAGCACAACCGCGACCGCATCGTGCAGGCGGCGCGCGAGCTGTTTGCCGAGCGCGGCCTCGAGATCACGCTCAATGACGTCGCGCACCACGCCGGCGTGGGTGTCGGCACCGTCTATCGCCGCTTCCCGCACAAGGACGCGTTGGTCGAGGAGGTATTCGAGTCTCGGCTCGCAGAGGTCGGCGACCTGATGCGCGCGGCCGCAGCCGACCCGGACCCGTGGCGCGGGTTTACCGGCTTTCTCTACGGCTCGCTGGAGCTGCAGGCGAAAGATCGCGCGCTGGGCGAGATCATTCTGGGCGCGCCGCTCGCCGACGAACGGGTGAGCGCGATGCGGGCCGAGCTCGTGCCTGTCGCTACCGACCTCATCGACCGTGCCCGTGCCGCCGGTCAGCTACGCGCCGACTTCGACGTCTCCGACCTGCCGGTCCTGCTCCTGATGGTTCGCACTGCGCTCGACCTCACGCGCGATGCGGCGCCCGATGCGTGGCGGCGGTTCGCCCAGATCGCCCTTCAAGGCGTGCGGCCCCAGGGCGCGCCGGTCGAGCCGCTCACTGTGGCGCCGGTCGGGTTCGACCGCATAAATGAAATCGTGCAGCGCTGGAGGCCCGCGCCGCCATGAGCGGCCCGCCAGGTCACCCGAGGAGGGTGACCCTGGGGTTCACCGCGGTGGCAACCATGAAAACAGGTGATTCAGGGGGTGGCGTATTGCCGAGCGGACCCGCCGTGAGGCTCTCGGCTCTGCCGAAGAACATGGTGCGCATCCCGTCGGGGACGTTCGTGATGGGCAGCGACCATTTCTATCCCGAGGAACGTCCGGCGCACGAGATGACAGTCGACGGCTTTCTCATGGACGAGCACCCCGTCACCAACGCGGAGTTCCGCCGCTTCGTAAAGGACACCGGTTACCAGACGATCGCCGAGCAGCAACCTGACCCGGCAGACTTCCCCGACGCCGAACCTGCGGACCTGATGCCCGGGTCGCTGCTCTTCCGTGCGACGTCTGGCCCGGTGCCATTGGACGACTGGCGGCGCTGGTGGCACTGGACCCCCGGCGCGAACTGGCGAATGCCGGCTGGTCCGGAGACCAACCTCCACGGGCTCGAGCGGCACCCTGTGGTCCACGTGTCGTACGAGGATGCGCTGGCATATGCGAACTGGTCCGGCAAGCAACTTGCCGACGAGGTCGAGTGGGAATACGCCGCACGAGCGGGCCGGCCGCCTACCACCTACGCCTGGGGCGAGCAGTTCATGCCCAAGGGCAAGGTCATGGCCAACACCTGGCACGGGCGATTCCCGTGGGAAAACGCCGATCCCCACGGCGTCCAGCGCACCAGCCCGGTAGGCCGCTACCCGGCGAACGGCTGGGGGCTGATCGACATGATCGGCAACGTGTGGGAATGGACCTGCACGCCGTGGACGCAGGACCACGGCGAGCGGCCAACCTCGGATGTCGAGCACGCGTGCTGTGCTCCGAGCACCACTGCGGACGGATCGCTGCGCGAAGAGGATCGCCGTGTCATGAAAGGGGGTTCCCACCTGTGCGCGCCGTCGTACTGCCTGCGCTATCGGCCGCCCGCGCGGCAGGGCCAGCACGTGCGAAGCAGCACCAGCCACCTGGGCTTTCGCTGCGTCCAACACGAGTAGTCGGGCGGGCATCACTCCCCACGGGTGAGTCGCCGCCCCGCATGGGTGCACGACCATCGGGTGCGACCTAAGAATGCGGCTGGCTTGCGGAGATGGTGATCAGCGTGGCTCTGATCAGGGGACTCACTCGGTCGTCCGGTTAGCACGCTGATGCAACGACGCGTCCCGGAGCACCTCGGCTCAGCATTGTGGACACTGGCCGAGACGCTGCTCGTAACGATCGGGATCGGCCTCGTCTACTGGCTGCTGCCGATCCAAGATCGGGTCAGTGCAGGCTGGGCGATACGGCTCGTTGCCGGACTGGTGCTTACCGGTGGTGCCGTCGCGTGGCAGGTGTGGTCGATCAGCAAATCAACTCGCCCGATTCTGCGAGCAGTCCGCGGCATCGTCGTCAGTCTCGCGCTTTTCATCGTGGCCTTTGCCAGCACGTATCTCGGCATTTCCCATCAGCAGCCGTCGTCCTTCAACGACCCGCTCAGCAAGCTCGACTCGCTGTACTTCACGGTCACCGTCCTCGCCACGGTTGGCTTCGGCGACATAGTGCCGAAAAGCGACGTTGCCCGATCAATCACCACCGGGCAGATGCTGCTCGATCTGGTGTTCCTCGCGACGGCCGGGCGCTTGCTGGTCACCACCGCGACACGCAGCCGTTCCGCGCGATCCCAGAAGGAATGAGCGACGTCAGCGCAACGACGCGTCAGCGTTGGGCTTCCAGTCGTAGACGACGGACGTCCTCAGGACGACATCTTGCAAGGAACGATTGGCGCGACTGATCGCCACCCAAAAGAAGCCGATCGGGAACACCACGCACGCCAGGGCACGCAGCAGCGCCCAGAGGAAGCGGACCCGTCCACCGTCGCGGCTGACCACGCGCAGGCCGAGCAGCGTGTCGCCGTAGGAGCGGCCCGTTGCGTGCCAGGTCAGCGTCAGGTAGGGCACGACGACGACGAAGCCGACGGCAGGGATGCTCCAGCCGAGGCCCGCCGGGAAGTGGTACGAACTCGGATGCAGCAAGAATGCCACGCCGGCCGTGATTCCGTAGATCGCGCAGAGAATGGCGACTATCACCAATAGGTCGATCACGTTGGCAATCGTGCGCGAGACGACACCTGCTCGCCGGCCCTGGTAAGCGCGGGCGGCGTGTGGAACCGCCGACGGATGCGGCGCGCGGTCACGAAGCTGGCTCATCGGTATGCGGCCGCACCTGTGTCTTGCGCCCGTTCCGCCGCAGCAGAACCTTATCGACGACTCTGTTCACCCGTTCGTCCGCCTCGATGCCCTGCATCCGCAGCCCGAGCACGGTCTCGGATGCCAGTGCGCCGGTGGAGTCGCGGATGAGGTCGGGCAGGTCGATGTCGTCGACGACCTGCCGGGCAATCGTTGCGAGGTCCAAACTGTCGATGATTCCCTCGATGTCAACTCGCGCTATCACCCCTTCGATCACCTGCGACATAAGGGCATCTACCTGAGGCATCGCGGCCTCACGCAACGCCTTACCCCGCTGCGCGAGCGCGAACAGCCAGGTCCCTGGCTGGAGCGAGCCTGGCGTCAGTGGCGGGCGGAGCACCACCCCGGCGACCGGACGTGTCACCCGGACCACGGCGCCCGCGCCGGACATAACGGTCGCGACCAGGCCGAGCATGACGTCGACCGCGGGCACATCGAGATCAGCGGGCGGCGAGGGTTCCATAGCCACTCAGCATGCGGACGACCCCACCTCATCGATCTCATGCGTGGCGGGTGATTCTGGGTGGGCGTCAGATTACGAGGTCACGCCGGGGCTTGGCGCGCCGAAGCACGCAGCAGTTCGATCAGAAGAAGCAGCACAAGAACAATCACCGCGAGGGTGATAATCGCGGGCACCGACACGCTGTCGAGCAGCACCAGGATGATGAAGGCGAGCGCGATGACCCCGATCCGCAAGGGCATCGCGTAACGCGCGACAAACGGCCCGACCGGCCCGGTGCTGAGTTTGCGACCCAAGGCTTGCGGGATCGAGCTGACCCAGCGGCGGGTCGCAACGGCGGCCCGCGACGGGCCCGAGACCCATGCGCCGATAGCGACGAGCAACGCCACCAGCAACACCACCCGTATGCCTATGCGCAGGAATCGCACGATGGTGTCGAAGAGGAACTGCGCAGTGCTGCGGGGTATCTGGTCGGTCGGGACCGCGTCGAGGTAGATGTGCCGGGCTATGAGCAGGCCGACCCCGATCACGATCATCCCGACTCCGACGCCGAGCGCAGTGCTGATCAACGCACGTCGCCGCCTGCGAGCGGTTGCGATACCACCCCCGACCAGCACAAGCCCGATCCAGGGCAGCCAATTCGCGATCGTGTTCAGCGTCCGGGTGGCCTTGCGCGCTTTGTCGAGACCCTTGAGTTCGGCGATCTGGATCGTGGCGCCGACCGCTGGCACTTTGCTGGCAACCGTCAACCCCGCGGCAACCAACTGGGCCTTGACCTTTTCGACGACCGCCGACAGATCGAGTTCGAGCTTGTCGCCGTTCGTCTTTAACGCAGCATTCGTAGGGATCGTTCCGGTAAGTATGTGCGTGATGGATTCATGTGCCGCGCGATTGATCTCGACCCACAGAGTCTGGAACGCCTTGCTTTGCACGAATTTCGTGGCGACTGTGTTGACGAGTCCGCTGACCGCGCTCTGCAAGGGGGGACCGAGTGCCTGCGCCGCCCTCGGCGGCAGCACCTCGCTGATGTACGCCTTCATGTCGATGTTGGCGGTGACCTGTTTGTCGACCGCCCGCACGATCACGTCTTGGACGCCGGGGTCGCTCGCGACCGGCTTGAGAGTTGCGACGTAGCGATCGGTATTGAGCAACAGGTTGCGGCCCCAGATCGCGAGCGGCGCGATCGTGAAACACAGCACGCCGACAACGATCAGGATCACGGCGGCGCTTGACCGGGCGATGCGACCCGCACGCTGCGCCGGCGATGCCTGCTGAATCGCTTCCAGCTCAGCGTTGCGATCGCGCAGTTGGTCCACTTCGCGTTGCAGCTCTTCCGGGCTGCGTTCGTCCTCTACCTCAGACATGGCACAGGCGCCGATGCCACATTGCGTTCCACAACCCGTTCACGAGCCCACCCCCTCGGCAGCATGCCGACCCGACGAGCTGGTCGAGACGTCCCCGCACCGAGCGCCGGGCCGGCCACTCGCCGGCGTGACATCGACCGTAGAAAGCCGCTGCACTGGCGGCATCACCGATTGCGGGTGAGCTAGATCGGCCCAGGCTGGTCGTCCCGAACGCGATACTGACGGTCCCACCCAACGCCAGCGTGGTGCCGAGAATGAGCGCCTCAGTCAGCGCGCCGAGCAGCGTCCCCCACCACGCGGGGTGCTTGCCCGAGCGCTCAGCGCTCAGGCGTCGGCGATCGCCTCGGCTAGGCCGAGCGTGCGCACGAGCTTGCTGGCCGCGGAAACGATGCGCGCGCTACCCACGACGGGCGCGATCGCGACCATCGTGTTCCGCACGGTCTCGATCGGTATGCCGAGCTCGCTCGCGGCGCCAAGGTTCAGCAGGTAGGACGCGGGCGCCGCATCCAGCGCGATCAGCGCTGCGATTCGCGCGACCATGTACGTCTCTACGTCCATGCCGGAGCGTTCCAGTGTGTTCACGGTCATCTGCGCCAGCGTCTCGAGCACGGGTGCGTCGCCCTCCGCAAGCGCGCCGATCTGCTCTTCCGCTGAAGTCTGCTCAGTCATGGGCCGAGCGTCGCACCGTGCCGGTCGAGGCGGCTCATCCCCGTTGGGTGACCGACTTGTTCGTCCCCGCCGCGCACTCACTCCGCCTGGGTGATGCCGAGATGATCCATGGCCCATGAGCCTGGCCAGAAGGTTCCTGCGGAATGGTGATGCGCTATGGGTGCCGTGATCGGCGACCTGCTGCCGCTGGCGATCGGGGTGGCGATCAGCCCCATCCCGATCATCGCCGTCATCCTGATGCTGATGTCCCGGCAGGCCGGCCGGACGAGCGTCGGTTTCCTCATCGGCTGGGTGGCCGGCATCGTCGTCGTCACGACGGTCGTACTGCTGCTGGTCGGCAAGGCGCACAACGCCTCACAGGGTCAGCCGTCGACGCTGTCATCGGTGCTCAAGCTGGTGTGCGGCGCACTGCTACTGCTTGTCGGGATAAGGCAATGGCAGCACCGACCGAAGCCGGGCGAGACCGTGACCATGCCGAAGTGGATGGACACGATCGACACGTTCACGCTCGGCAAAGCGCTCGGGCTGGGCGTCCTGCTATCGGCCGTCAACCCGAAGAACCTGCTGATGTGCATCGGCGCAGGGACGACGATCGGGGCCGGCCACCTTTCGGCCGGCGGCGAGGTGGTCAGCGTCGCGATTTTCACGGCGTTGGCAGCAAGCACGGTCGCCACACCGGTGATCGCCTACCTGGCGGCGCGGGACAAGATGACCGAGCCGTTGAAGAAGATGCGTGAGTGGCTGGCCGAGAACAACGCGACGGTCATGGCCGTGCTCGTGCTCGTCATCGGCGTTGTACTGATCGGCAAAGGAATTGGTGGGCTGTCCAGCTGAGCGCTAATCCCTGGCTCGTTTCCTTCGCTTCGGGCGGATGGGCAACACCAACTCGGCGAGCCAGCTGAAGACAGCGATCAGCAGCCCGCCCAACACCGCGGCGCCGAAGCTGTCGACATCCAGGTGTTTGGTCAGCCCTGCCGTGATCGCCAGCATGGCTGCATTAATCAGCAGCAGGAAGAGGCCGAGCGTGAGGATGATCAGCGGCAGGCTGAGCAGGTGGAGGATCGGCCCGAGGATCAGGTTGACCAGCGAGAAGATCACCGCGATCCACAGCAGCCAGACGAATCCGCCGTGAACATGGATGCCCGGGACGATCGCGGCGACGATTCCGATGATGACGGCAACCACGATCAGACGGATGGCTAACCGGCCCAACACGGTCAGATTCTTGCCCGAGCAGCGCCAAACCCCGCTCACCCTTGGCGGATGAGGTCGCCGAGCGCGGAATCGCCAACGTCGGCCGGCGGGCCGTGTTTGCTTCCGAAATGCTTCTTAGCGCCCGCTTCGGCGGAGACTGTACGGCTGGCGAGACCAGATTTGCGACGCTAGGGTGACTTAAGATCACAGAGCGTCGTTTTTGTCGTGCGAGTCCTCGACAGCCTGGGGGAGGCAGCGATGGCGAGCAGGCTGACTGATCCTCGCCTTGTCGTGCCCGGGCTGCCGCCCCTGCACGTGCCACGGCTGCGCTTGATCGATGCGCTGGACGAGGCGGGCGATGCACCGCTCACGCTGGTAGCAGCTGGGCCTGGTGCAGGGAAGACCGTGCTCTTGAGCGAGTGGGCACACCACCAGGACTATCCCGTCGCGTGGATCACCGTGACGCCGGCCGAGAACGAGCCGCGCAGGTTCTGGCGACTGTTCTTGTCCGCGGTCCATGCCGCCAGCGCGTGGAGCGGCGACCTGCCGCGTTCCGTTCCGGGCGGTGGCGATGCCGCAGTGCTGTTCGAGTCGCTCTTCTCGCGCCACCCGGTCCCCCAAGAGCCGCTGCCGCTGGTCATCGACGACGCGCATCTGCTGTCGCATCCGCGCCTGCTCGAGGGCCTGGACGACCTGGTGCGATCCTGGCACCCGCGACTGCGGCTCGTGCTCGCCGCTCGCAGTGACCCGCTGCTGCCGCTCTACCGCTATCGGCTGGACGGGCGGATGCGCGAGCTGCGTGCCAGCGATCTTGCGATGACCCCGTCCGAGGCGCGGGCCCTGCTCGCGGCGCACGGCGTCACCTTGCCGGACACGGCATTCGACGTGCTCGCCACCCGGACCGGAGGATGGGCCGCCGGGGTGCGGCTTTCCGCCATGCGGATGTCCGGCACAGCACGACCGGCTGATTTCGTCGCGGAGTTCGCCGTCGACCAGGGCAGCATCGGCGAATACCTGATGAACGAGGTGCTGCTCCGTCAGCCGCGACGCGTGCGCCGGTTGCTGATTCAGACCGGGTTCCTCGACGAGGTGAGCGGCCCGCTTGCGGATGCGGTGACCGGATCCAACGGGTCTGCCGCGGTTCTTGCAGAACTGGCCCGCGCGAACTCTTTCGTCAGCTCCCTGGACCCGGCGCAGACCCGGTTCCGCTATCACCAGTTGTTCGCCGAGATCCTCCAGCACCTGATGCGGCAACAGGCGCCCCGCCTCGTGCCCACGCTCTACCGGCGGGCGGCACGGTGGTACGAGGAGCAGGGCGACGTCCGGAATGCGGTGAAGTGGGCGGCACATGCCGGCGACGGCCCCGGCATTGCGTCGTTGCTGGCCCGAGGCGGGCTGGCCCGCGGCTACGTGCACCGGTACGACCTCTCCGATTCCGCTGCCGTCCTCGACCTGGTGGAGCAGGTTCCGGTCGACGGCGACGAGCTGCGCGCAGCGGAAGTGCGCACGGCCCGGTTGGCGCTCTCGGCGCTCACTGCGGACACGGCGACGGCCGTCCAGCGACTCGGCGAGGTGGAGGCCGTGTCGCCGACACTCGACGATCCCGAACTGCGGGTGACTGCGAGCCTCGCCGAGCTGATACTCGCCGAGAAGGCCGGGGACGCCGCGCTCTCCGAGGCGACAGCGGCCCGGCTCCTGGACGTCGAGGCGAGTTCGCGGATCGCGCTCGTTCCCGGGCTGCGCACCTGCATTCTCCTCGCGCGCGCCCGCGCCGAGTTCTGGGACGGCAGGTACGACAAGGTCGACACTCTGCTGACGGACGCGCGGCAGGGCGCCGTGTCGGAGCACAGTCACGCCGTCGAACTCGAGGTGCTCGGGACGACCGCGCTGCTCAATGCCTACCGGTCACGGCCCGGCCGGGCCGACGACGCGATGCATCGCGCGGGCGAGTTACTGCGCCTCGACAGCGACCTGAGCGCGCCGTTGACGCTCGAACTTGCCGTTGCGCTCCGCGCCTATGTCGCCGGTGACTTCGCCGTCGCGGCCCGCGCGATGCAGCACGCGCGGAGCAGCAGTACCGCCGATTGGGATTCGACGCTCGCCATGCTGCTGACGCTCATCCGGGCGCAGATGCTGCTCGGGTCCGGCCAGTACAGCGAGGCACGCATAGCGCTGCAGGGCATACCGAAGTTCGACCGCGGCGAGCCTGCCCTGCTCGAGGTGCACCGCGACATGATCATGGCCGCCATCGAGACCGGGCTGGGCCGGCCACACGGCGCACTGCGGCTACTGCGCCGGCACCGGAGCACGCGCTTCG
>JBPYES010000101.1:0-2904 GCA_051984825.1 Jatrophihabitantaceae bacterium | reverse complement strand
TCGAGTTGAAGTACGCGAACCTGTTTCCGTTGTCGACGTTGACGATCAGGTAGAACATGGCGAGCCCGGTGGCCGGCTGGCCCAGCTCGTCGATGCCGTTGACCTGCAGCGTCCGCATCGGGAAGCGGCCGCTGTTGCCGTAGTCGGCGGTGGCCGGTGCCTGGTGCTGCGCCAGTGCCGTGACGTCGAATGCGTCGAGGCCAGCCCCATCGGCGAGACTCGGCAGGGCGGAGCGCGGAATCACGAACAGGTCGCCCGCCAAGCGGAGCGTCAGGTAGGCACCGGTGCTGTCGCCGGGCACCACCAGCGCGGTCTGCCGCCCGCTCGCGTCGGTGGACCACTGGACGCGATCGCCGGTCGGCAGGGTGACCGTCGTGGCGGTGGCCGTCGTAGCCGCCGGCTGGAACGGGGCGCTCGTGGGGTCGGCGTCGGCCGATGGGACGAGCGCGACAAGCGTCGCGGCGGATAGGGCGAGAGCGACGACGGCGGCGAGGATCCGATGCATGCTGCACTCCGCGATGTCGATAGTCGGACGTGTCGGCCATTAGATGGCGACGCCGACAGGCCGGGCAAGGTGCGTGAATGTCCTATCCGGTCAGTGACCGGCTCGGACGCATAGGCTGCGACGGTGCTGGAGCCACTCGGGGTCGGCGACCTCGACGAGCGCATCTACCGCATCATGCTTGCGCGGCCGCACGCGACGGCCGATGAGCTGATCCGCAGCACGGAATCGCGCCCGCAGGCGATAGCCGCCGCGCTCAAGCGGCTCGAGCAGCTCGGCCTGATCCGCCGAAGCACGAGCGAGCCGGGCCGGTATGTCCCGGCTCCGCCTGACGCGGCACTCGAGCAGCTGATCAGCCGCCGCAGTCGTGAACTCGGGCAGTTGCGGGTGGATGCCAACGAGCTTGTCGCCGACTACTACGCCGCGACGCTCAACCGCGTTCCGCAGGGCCTGCTCGAAATCGTCGCCGGCAACGACGCGGTGTTGCGGCAGGCCCGAGCGCTCGAACGAGCCACCTCGAACGAGATCCTGTCATTCGACAAGCCGCCGTTTCTCGTCGAGACGATGTCCGACCACGACGAGGTCGGCAACGAATCGCCACTGCTGGACAGGGGCATCGCGGTAAGGGCGATCTACACGACGGATGCGCTCGCGGACGGCGACCGCTTCGCCCGGGTCAGCGCCCTCGTGGCCCGCGGTGAGCAGGCACGCGTGCTGGCAAGCCTGCCCCTGAAGCTGCGGATCTTCGATCGGCAAACCGCGCTGGTGCCGCTGGCCATTGACGTCGGTGTCATGCACACCGTCGCAGTCGTGCACCGCTCCGCCTTGCTCGAAGCGCTCGTCTCGCTGTTCGAGCTGCACTGGGAACGCGCGGCCCCCATCGGGAGCACTGCCCCTGTCCAGGACTCGGCGTTGAACGCCGACGACCGGCAACTGCTCGGCATGCTGGCCGCGGGAATGAGTGATGCGGCGATCGCCCGTCAGTTCGGCGTCAGCGCTCGGACCGCGCGCCGCCGGACGCGCCGGCTCCTGGAACGGCTGCACGCGGCGACGCTCTTCCAGGCCGGCGCGGCGGCCGTTCGGGACGGGCATCTCCCGAGCTGAACTGCGCTATACGACGATCCGCAGCGGCTCCTCGAGGACCAGCACCAGCTCGTGCAGGAAAGCGGCCGCTGTGGCGCCGTCGAGCACCCGATGGTCGATGGACAGGGTGAGCTTCATGGTCGTCGCAGCGACCACCTGTCCGTCGCGCACGACCGGCTCGGGGGTGGCGGCGCCGACTGCGAGGATGGCCGCCTCGGGCGGGTTGATGACCGCGGTGAAGTGGTCGATGCCGTACATCCCGAGGTTGCTGATCGTGAATGTGCCGCCGGTGAACTCGTCGGGCGTGAGCTTGCCCGCTCGTGCCCGAACAGCGAGCGCGTGCGCTTCACTCGCGATCTCGCCGATGCTCTTGCGGTCGGCGTCGCGGAGGACCGGCACGATCAGGCCGTCGTCGAGAGCGACGGCTACCCCGATGTGGATGTTCGCCCGCCGGAGGATGTGGTCGCCGGCCCAGGACGCGTTCACCTGCGGGTGCGCGCGCAGCGTTACGGCGCAGGCGCGGACGAGCAGGTCGGTGACGCTGATCTTGACGCCCGTCGCGCCGAGCCGCTGGTTGATCTCGGCGCGGAATGCGAGCAGCCGGCCGGCGTCGACGACCGCCGTCAGGTAGAAGTGCGGTGTTGCGGCACTCTCAGTGAGCCGGCGGGCGGTGATGCGGCGCACCGCGCTGAGCGGGATTTTCTCGTCCCCCGCTGCCGGAGCGGGCGGCGCCGCCGGGGCGGGTTGCGCTGCCGGCGGGGCGGGTTGCGCCGCAACCGGTGCGGCTGTGGGTGCTGCGGTCGCGATCGCGGACTGGACGTCGGCCCGCACGATGCGACCGCCCGGGCCGGTGCCGGTGACGGTGGTCAGGTCAATGCCGTGCTCGCGGGCCAGAGCGCGTGCGAGTGGGGACGTGCGCACCGCCGCTGCATCACGCTGGGCAGCCGGGGCCGGTTCCGCCGGCGCGGCGGCCGGCGGCGGCGCGGCCGGTTGGGCAGCGGGCGGCGGCTCGGCAACGGGCGCCAGCTCGGCCGGAGCGGGAGCCGAAGCTGCGGCAGGGGCGGCGGCCGCCCCCGTGCCGTCGCCGATGACGGCGATCGGTTCGCCGATCGGCACGGTCGTGCCCGGAGCGACGAGGTGGCGTTCGAGCACGCCCTCGTCGTAGGCCTCGAGTTCCATCGTGGCCTTGTCCGTCTCGATCTCCGCGAGTACGTCGCCGCGATGCACCGGCTCACCTTCGCCCTTGAGCCACTGGCTGAGCACGCCCTCGGTCATGGTGTCGGACAGGCGGGGCATGAGGACGTCTGTCATGGCAGCTC